>JBOGSE010000469.1:0-13760 GCA_050694895.1 bacterium
ACACTGTTGACGATCCCGACGATCGCCAGCCACAGCAGCCCGTTGTTCACGGCGCCGCCAAAGATATAGAACTTGCCGAAGAAGCCGGCGAGCGGCGGGATGCCGGTCAGCGAGAGCATGAAGAACAGCATGAGCAGGGCCAGGAACGGCGACCGCTGCGCCATGCCGGCGTAATCGGCGATGTCATCTGATCCGAGCCGCTGCCCGACCGCCACGGCGACGAAGAACGCGCCCAGGTTCGTAAACGTGTACGCCAGGATATAGATGAGCAGGCCGGGCGTGCCGAAATCGCCTTTGAACGCCGCCACCGCGATGAGGATGAATCCCGCATGCGAGATGCTGGAGAAGGCCAGCATCCGCTTGATGTTGCGCTGCGGAAGGGCCAGCAGGTTGCCCAGCGTCATCGATACGGCCGACAGGCCCGCGATCAGGGTGACCCAGTCCACCCGGCTCGGTTCGAACGCGACCAGCAGCAGACGCACGAGCGCGGCGAATCCGGCCGCTTTGGACGCGACCGAGAGATAGGCCGCCACGGGCGTGGGTGCTCCTTCATAGACATCCGGGGTCCACTGATGAAACGGCACCATGGAGATCTTGAACCCGAAGCCGGCCAGCGACAGGCCGAGAGCCACAGTCAACGCGGGTTGGGGGGCCGTCCGGACACGATCCGCGATCGCGTAGAGCGCGGTCTCTCCGGTCAGGCCGTAGAGGATCGTAAACCCATAAATCATGATCGCCGAGGCCGCGGCGCCAAACAGGAAGTACTTGATGCCGGCCTCCGTGCTCCGGGCATCCGTCTTGAAATATCCGGCAAGCACATAGGAGGTCAGGCTGACGAACTCGATGGCCAGCGCCAGGAGGATGAGATCGGCGCTTCCGGCCATGAGGATCAGGCCGAGCGCCGTGAAGGTCAGCAGAATGTACAGCTCGCCTTCATAACTCGTCTGCCCTCGGAAGTAGTCCATCGCCGCCAGGATGACGAGAATCGTGGAACCGACGACGATGAGCTTGAAGAACACCGCGAACCCGTCGATAGCGTAGGTGTTGAAGAACGCCGTGCGCGCAGGCTGCCCTATCATGCCGAGAATGGGCAGCAGGCTGAGGACGAGTCCGGCGATCGCCACCCACCCCACGGTCACCTTGCGTTCCCGGTCCGTGAAGAGATCGAGCACGATGAGCAGCAGCCCAAGCCCGGTGAGCCAGAACTCCGGTGCCAGCGCCCAGAGGTCTTCGCTTGGGATCGGCATCGAGGGCGCCTACTTGAGCCCGGTGACCAGACTGCTCATGGCCACGTTGATGATGTCGAGCAGCGGCCGGGGATAGACCCCGAAGATCACCATCAGCGCGGCCAGCGGCACGAGCGAGATCGTCTCGCGTCGGTCCATATCGGGCAATGCGGCCCATCGCTCGTTCAGGGGGCCCAGGAAGATCCGCTGGATAGTCCAGAGGAACATCCCCGCGGAGAACAACACGCCGGTCACGGCAACGACCGTGAGCTCAGGGAAGATGCCGAACGCGCCGATGAAGATGAGGAACTCGGCGATGAAGCCCATCAGGCCCGGCAGGCCGAGCGAGGCCAGCATGGCCACGGTCGTGAGGCCGGTATAGACGGGCAGCCTGGCACCCAGCCCTCCGAAGTCGTCGACCCCGCGGGTGTGCGCCCGATAATCGTAGATGACGCCGACCATGAGGAACAACGCCCCCGTGATGACCCCGTGCGCGATCATCTCGAAGACGGCGCCGTTGAGGGCAATCGTCGCCAGGGACGCCTTCGTGGCGTCGCCGACGGCGGCGGCGGCGGCGGCCACGCCCAGCATCACGTAGCCCATGTGGTTGACGCTCGAATAGGCCACGAGCTTCTTCAGATCGGGCTGAGCCATCGCGACCAGCGCGCCATAGACGATGCCGATCAGCGCCAGGACGGCGACGACCGGCGCGTACAGCTTGAACGTCTCCGGCAGCATCGGCAGGCTGACCCGCACGAAGCCGTACGTGCCCATCTTCAGGAGGATGGCGGCCAGGATCACGCTGCCGGCCGTCGGCGCCTCGACATGCGCGTCGGGCAACCAGGTATGGAACGGCCACATCGGGACCTTGATGGCGAACGCGAGGAAGAACCCCCAGAACGCCAGCGCCGCCAGGGCCGGCGCCTTCGCCAGTGGCTGCTGGCGGATCAACTCCAGCATCCCAAACGTCCGCGGCTCGGCGTTGAAGTACAGCAGCAGGATTGCCAGCAGCATCGCCAGGGAGCCGATCAGTGTATACAGGAAGAACTTGATGGCAGCGTACTCCCGGCGTGGCCCGCCCCAGATGCCGATGAGGAAGTACATCGGCACGAGCGAGACCTCCCAGAACACGTAAAAGAGGAAAAAGTCCAGGGAAATGAAGACGCCCAGCATCCCGGTCTCGAGCAGCAGGAACAGGAACAGGTACTCCTTCAACCGCACGTCGATCCGCCAGGAGTACACGATCGACAGGAGCGTCAGCAGCGTCGTCAGGATGATGAGCGGCAGGCTCAGCCCGTCGATCCCGAGATGGTAGTTGATGCCGATCCCGGGGATCCACAGGTAGCGCTCCTCGAGCTGCATTCCTGTCTTGCCGATCTCAAACGGCCCAAACAGCCACAGCGAAACCAAGAACGTCAGAACCGAGGTGATCAGCGCCACCTGCCGCATGGCGGGCTGGTTGCTCTTGGGAATCAACAGCACCACCAGCCCGCCGAGCAGCGGGAGAAAAACCGTGATCGTCAGCAGGTAGCGTTCCATCCCGTTTGACTCCTCCTCAGCACTCGGCTCGCCACGCTCGCGCCAACGCTGTCACCTGATTCAACAACACGAGATGTGCTCAACCGGCATCGGCAAAGCCGATGCCTCCTCAGCAAGCGGCTCGCCACGCTCGCCCTAACCCTGTCACGTTTCATCTGAATAGTCCGGCTGCCAGCAAAACGATCACGCCAAGCGCGATCGCCAGCAGGTAGTTCTGCGTCCGTCCGGTCTGTATGTACCGCAGAATGCCGCCGCCGGCCTTCACCGTGTAACCGAGGACGTTGACCAGACCGTCCACGACGTACGTGTCGAAGAGCCGGTAGAGCCGGGCCAGTCCGACGCCGGCGAGCCCCACCAGATTCACGATGGCGTCAATGACATAGACATCGAACATGCGCAAGGCGCCCGCGATCCAGACAACCGGCCTCACGATGGCGACGCCATAGAGCTCGTCCAGGTAATACTTGTGGGAGACCAGCGTGTACAGGGGGCCGGCCGCGCGGCGCAGCGTCGCCGACGGCACGGTTTTCCAGTGGTAGACGACCGCTGCCGCTCCGATCCCCGCGCCGGCGATCGCCAGGGAGATCAGCGCGAGCCCGGGGCTGAACGGCACCGCCTCGACGCCTTCGAAGTGGACGAAGGCGTGAAACGGATTGCCCAGAAACGGCGCGCCGACGAATCCGATCACGACCGAGAACGCGGCCAGCACCCACAGCGGCAGCGTCATCACCTGGGGGCTTTCGTGGGGGTGCGCGTCGTGAGACCGCAGCGTGCCGGTGAAGGTGTAGAAGATCACGCGAAACATGTAGAACGCCGTCAAGAACGAGGTCAGGGCGGCCATGATAAACAGGGCCTGATTGTGATGAAACGCCTCCAGCAGGATCTCGTCTTTGCTCCAGAACCCGGCGAACGGAAAGACGCCCGACAACGCCAGGGTGCCGATGAGAAACGTCCAGTATGTGGACGGCATGGTCGTTGCCAGACCGCCCATCGCCTTCATGTCGTTTGTGTGCATCGCGTGGATGACGCTGCCGGCCCCGAGAAAGAGCAGCGCCTTGAAGAACGCATGCGTCGTCAGGTGGAACATGCCCGCGGTGTAGCCTCCGACCCCCAGCCCGAGCATCATCAGGCCGAGCTGGCTGATGGTCGAGTAGGCGAGGACCCGTTTGATGTCGTCCTGCACGACGCCGATCGTCGCGGCCATGAGCGCCGTAATGCCGCCGATGTAGGCGACGACAAGAAGTGCTTCGTGCCCCGGCGACGTAAAGAACAACATGAAGGCGCGCGCCACGACATACACGCCAGCGGCAACCATGGTGGCGGCGTGGATGAGCGCGGAGACGGGCGTCGGGCCTTCCATGGCATCGGGCAGCCAGGTGTGCAGCGGAAACTGTGCCGACTTGCCGACCGCCCCGCCGAAGATGAGCAGTGCCGCCACGGTCAGCAGCGGTATGCCGCCGACCATCTTCCCCGCCAGCGCCCCGTCGCGAACCCTGGCGAAGATCTCTTCGAAGCGAAACGTCCCCAGGTGGAAAAAGATCAACAGGATTCCGAGGAACATAAAGAAGTCGCCCACCCGGGTGGTGATGAAGGCCTTCATCGAGGCGCGCGCGGCCGACGGCTTCTCGAAGTAGAATCCGATCAGCAGGTACGAGCACAACCCCACGAGCTCCCAGCCGGCGTAGAGGAACAGCAGGTTGTTCGCCAGCACCAGGAGGAGCATCGAAGCCGCAAACAGCGAGAGATAGGCGAAGAACCGCGGGTAGCGCGGGTCCCCGTGCATGTACCCGATGGAGTAGACAAAAATCATCGAGCCGACGATCGTGACGACGAGCAGCATGACCGTCGCCAGCGGATCGACGCGGATGCCCAGGTCCAGCGGGATCTGACCGAGGAGCATCCACCGGACGTTTGCCTCGTACGGCGCGGCGTGGCTCAGCATCTGGACGAAGATGCCGAGCGAGATGAGGGCCGAGATCGCCATCGCGGCCACGGCGACATAGGCGCCCTGCCCGGGCAGGCGCCGGCCGAACGCGACGATGAGCGCGAACGCCGCGAGCGGAACGACCGGAATCAGCCAGGCCAGGGTAAGCACAATTACCACTTCATGACGTTGATCTCATCGACATGGACGGTCTCGAGGTTGCGGTACGCTGCCATCACGAGCGCCAGCCCGACGCCGGCTTCGCATGCGGCCAGTGTGATGACGATCAGCGCAAAGACCTGCCCATTCAAGGTCGCAGGGGCGGTGAACTTGTTGAACGCGAGGAGGTTGACATTGGCCGCGTTGAGCATGAGCTCGATGCCCATGAGAATCGCCACTGCATTCCGCCGGGTCAGGACTGCGTACAGGCCCAGGCAGAACAGCAGGGCGCTGACGATCAGATAGTGAGATAGCCCAACCGACACGGCCCCTCCGCTTTGCTAGCGTTCGCGCCGCGCGATGATGATCGCGCCCATGAGCGACACAAGCAGCACCAGGCTGGTGATCTCGAAGATGAGCACCGCGTTGGTCAGGAAGGCGGTGCCGATTGGCGCCGCAGTGTATTGAGGGAGCGCCCCTGTGGTCTTCGGCCAGTCTGTGCCCGAGAAGACCGCGATGAGCAGCACCGCCAGGATTGCGGCCGCCAGCATCCCCAGCGGCACCTGTTCGTTGAGCTGGCGAATGCGCAGCCCGGTGCCGCCTTCGGTGAGCATGATGACGAAGAGGATCAGCACGGTAATCGCGCCGGCGTAGATCAAGACCTGGATCCCGGCCACGAACTCGGCCTGCAAGAGAATATACAGGCCCGTCACCCCAAGGAACGTCGGGACAAGCGACAGGGCTGCGCGGATGATGTTGCCAGAAGTCACCACGACGACCGCGGACGCCAGGGTGATGACCGAGAGGATGGTAAAGGCCGCGAGCTCGCCCATCAGAACGCGATCCGGTAGCCGGTGATGAGGATCCAGATCAGGCCGGCGGGCAACAAAAGTTTCCATGACAGGTTGAGGAGTTGATCGAGCCGGAACCGGGGGTATGTCCAGCGCATCCACATGAAGAAGAACACGATCGCGTACATCTTGATGAAGAACCAAACGATCGGGGGCAGGACCGGACCCTTCCAGCCACCCAGGAAGAGGGTGGTCGCCAGCGCCGCCATAGCGAACATCTCAGCATACTCTCCCAACTGAAACAGCGCGAACCGCATGCCCGTGTACTCGGAAAAGTAGCCGGCCACGAGCTCCGATTCGGCCTCGGGCAGATCGAATGGCACGCGGTTGACCTCGGCGGTCGCCGCGATCATGAAGATCACGAACGCTGGAAACTGCCTGAAGATGAACGCGCCGAGCAAGCCCTCCTGCGCCCTGACGATCCCCACGGTCGAGAGCGTGCTGGCTTCCATGGCGACGGCGATGAGCGCCACGGCAAGGGGAAGTTCGTAGCTCACCATCTGCGACGCCGCCCGTAATCCACCCAGGAGCGCGTACTTGTTGTTTGATGCGAATCCGCCGGCCAGAATGCCCACGACCGTGAGCGAAGCCATGGCGGCGAAGAACAAGATCCCAATGTTCAGGTCCCGCACGATCAGGCCGGGGCCAAACGGAATCACCAGCCAGTCCATCAGCCCCGCGACCGCCACGATCAGCGGCGCGCTATTGAAAATCACCACGTCGGCTGCGTGCGGGGTAATGTGCTCCTTCTGCAAGAGTTTGACCGTGTCGGCGACGGTCTGGAGGAGTCCCTGCGGACCAACGTGCTTGGGCCCGAGCCGCGACTGAATCCATCCGCCGATCTTCCGCTCAAGCAGCACTCCGAGCATCGCGGTGACAACCGCGAGAAAGGTGAACATGACGACCGTCAAGCCGATGGCCCTGGCGATCTCCAGCGGCCAGTTTACGCCCACTCGAGCGCGCCCTTTCGCCAGGCGTAAGCGAGGCCGATCAGCAAGATCACCAGAAAGATCAGCATCTCAACGAACGCAAACTTGCCGAGGCTGCGGAACACGATCGCCCAGGGATAGAGATAGATGACCTCGACGTCGAAGATGACGAAGACGAGCGCGAACAAGTAGTACCGGACATTGAACTGTGCCCACGCCTGTCCGAAGGGCAGCACCCCGGATTCGTAGGTCAGCCGCTTCTGCGCCTGTGGAAACTGCGGGGCCAGCACCCAGACGATTGCAAGGGGAAGCGCGGCCATCACGAACCCGACGGCCACAAAGACGCCGACATAGAGCCAATCGACTACAAGCATAACCCTCAGCGATGGATGATGGCGTGGACCGTCACGTACCGGTGCCGGGTTTTCGTCGCGGGGCGCCGAGAATCCTATCGCCCGGCGCGCATTCTTGCGTCTGGTTACGCGCGGCGGATCGGGACGGCGAGGCGGCGCTCCCGTGACGGCCGGACGCCCGCCATGTCCATCACCTGAAAGACGGCCTCGGCCAGGCGGAGGGGATCGTGGCGGAGCAGCTCTTCCTCACTCATCAGCGGCAGACCCACCGGCGCCAGATGCATGCCCCGGAGCTCGTGCAGCGTCGGATCCACGGGCCGGCTGCCCTGCCCGGCATAGCGCTCCAGGAGCGCGCGGTTCTGCGGTGGACGCGTGTTGACGATGACGTACGTGCACACCCCTGCCCCCGTGTGCCCGTGGATCGCGCGGACGTGGTCGGCGGCGGTGTAGCCATCGGTCTCGCCGGGCTGCGTCATCACGTTGCAGATGTAGACGCATGGGGCGCCGGATGCGCGCACCGCGTCCGCCACGCCCGGCACAAGCAGGTTGGGAATGACGCTCGTATAGAGACTCCCCGGTCCGAGGAGGATCAGGTCGGCGTCGGCTATCGCCTCGATGACCTCCGGGAGCGGCGGAGCATCCGCGGGTCGGAGGGACACGCGCCGGATCCGGCCGCGCGTGGCCGTGATCGTCGATTCTCCCTCGATGACCCGGCCGTCGTCGAACTCGGCGGCGAGCACGACGTCGTGGGCGGTCGTGGGCAGCACGCGGCCGCGGATGTTGAGGACTTTGCTCGTCTCTTTCACGGCCTGCTCGAGGTCGCCGGTCACGCCCGTCAGGCTCGCGATGAAGAGGTTGCCGAACGCGTGACCGTCCAGCGCGCCGCCGCGGAAGCGGTATTCGAACAACCGGGTCATCAGCGGCTCGGCCTCGGCCAGGGCCACCAGGCAGTCGCGAATGTCGCCCGGCGGCAGGATGCCCAACTCGCGGCGCAGCCGGCCCGATGACCCGCCGTCGTCAAACACCGTGACGACCGCGGTCAGGTTCGAGGAGTATTGCTTGAGGCCGCGCAGGACGGTGGCCAGCCCCGTTCCTCCGCCGAGCGCGACGATGCTCAGGCCGCGCTGGCGGCGGCGCTGGTCGCGCAGGATCTCGACCAGGGTCGTGCTGCCGGTCGGAAAGAGCACACGATCGATGGATCGCAGCGTGCCGCGCAGCCCGAACACCGTGATCAGGCCCCCGAGGACGATACCGGCGATCCCAAGCACCATCGGCGAGACACCGCCGCCGCTGACGCGCCCAAGCGCATCGGCCAGCAAGAAGACGGCCTCATCGAACTGCGAGAGGAAACTGACGTTCACGACCAGCGAGATGCCTGCGCTGAAGACGAGCACGCCGGCGGCGATGACCAGTCCCCAGCGCTTGATCCCGAGACCCGGGGCCATCCAGCGGCGCCAGCGCTGCCACTGCGCCGTCACGCCGTTGCTCCGGGCCGGCGTCTCGACGTGACTCATTCGGTCGCCTCGCCGAGGCGCTCGTCCTTGCGCAGATCGCGGTGCCGCACGTGCACCCGGGCACCGCGTCTGCGGAGGTGTTGCGCCAGCTCGTCCCCCAGCACGACCGACCGGTGCCGCCCGCCGGTGCATCCGATCCCGACGGTCAGGTGCGTCTTCCCTTCGGCCACAAACTGGGGTATGAGATAGTCGGCGAAGTCGTAGAGCCGTCCGAGAAACTCGCGCGTCTCCGGCTGGTCCATCACGAAGCGGCGGATGCGTGTGTGCTGGCCGGGCAACGCCCGCAGCGCCGGGTCGTAGTGCGGGTTCGGCAAGAACCGGCAGTCGAAGATCAGGTCGGCATCGATCGGAATGCCGTACTTGTAGCCGAACGACACGACGTTGACTTCGAGAGCGCGCGCCGGCGGCAGGTCGCTCTGATACGTGGAGGCGATTGCCTCCCGCAGCTCTTTCACGGTCAGGTTCGAGGTGTCGATGATCTTGTGGGCGCGGCCTTTCACGCCCTCCAGGCGCCTCCGCTCGACACGGATCCCGTTGAGGAGGTTGCCGGCCTGAGCCAGCGGATGCTTCCGACGCGTTTCCTTGAACCGCCGGACGAGCACGTCGTCCGCCGCATCAAGGAAGAGGATCTCGTAGCGGAGGCCCGACCGCGCCACCTGCTGCAGCGACGAGAAGAGTTCGTCGAAGAACTCGCCGCCCCGGATGTCGATCACCATCGCGATCCGGCGGACCTTACCCCCGGAGTGGAGGACCAGGTCGGCGAACTTCGGGAGCAGGGCGGGCGGCAGGTTATCCACACAGTAAAAGCCGAGATCCTCGAAGACCTTCATGGCATTGGATTTTCCGGCGCCCGACAGCCCCGTGATGATGACGAACTGCATCCCGCCCACGCGGCGGGACCGGGCCGCACGCTGACGCGCCGGACGCGCGGGCGCCCGGCTACCGTCCGAAGATGTGGCTGAGGATCGTGCTGACGATCGCAATGATCAGCGCCCCAATGAACGCTGCCCCAAACGAGTCAATGCGCAGCGAGGTGAATGCCTGGACCACATAGAGCATGAGCGCGTTGACGACGAGCGTGAACAGCCCGAGGGTCAGGATGTTCAACGGCAGGGTCAGGATCAGCACGAACCAGCGTATGGTCGCATTGACCAGTCCCAAGACCAGCGCGGCGACAATGACACCGGCCGTGTCGGGAACCGTAATGCCCGGCACCAGCCTGGTGGTCACGTAGATGGCGATGGCGTTGAAGAGCCAGCGCAGGAGAAGGCCGCTCAGCATCACGTCCTCCGCGGGATGATCCTTTAAGCGATTATCCCAGATTCGTACCGGCAAGGACAGGCTGCCGGGAGTCTTACACGCGCATCGCTGCGCGTAGCGTATCGGGCACGCGGCCGGGCAGGTCCACCACTCGGACGCCGGCCGCTTCCAGCGCCGCAACCTTGGCCTGGGCGGTGCCTTCGCTGCCGGAAATCACGGCGCCGGCGTGGCCCATGCGTTTCCCGGGGGGCGCGGTCCGGCCGGCGATATAGCCCACCACCGGCTTGCGCACCGACGCCTTGATGAATCGCGCGGCCTCTTCCTCCGCGCTCCCGCCGATCTCGCCGACCAGCACGATCGCCTCGGTCTGTGGATCGCCTGCAAACAGCGTCACCGCCTCAAGAAAAGTCAGCCCGACGACCGGGTCACCGCCAAGGCCCAGCGCGGTGCTCTGGCCGAGCCCGGCCGCGGTGAGGCCCGCGACGATTTCGTACGTCAGCGTGCCGCTGCGTGAGACGAGCCCAACCCCCCCGACGTTGAACAGGTGATTGGGCATGATGCCGATCTTGCACCGGCCCGGCGACGTGACGCCGGGACCGTTGGGACCGATGATGCGCACGCCCGCGGCGCGGGCGGCGGCAACAACCTCGATCGCATCATGCACCGGAATGTGCTCGGTGATGATGACCACGGGGTCGAGGTGGGAGGCGATCGCTTCGAGTGCCGCATCTTTGGCCAGCCGCGCGGGGACGAAGATGCATGACGCGGTGGCCCCGGTCTGCGCGACCGCCTCGGCAACCGTGTCGAACACCGGCACACCGGCGACCGTCTGCCCGCCCTTGCCGGGGGTCGTGCCGGCGACGACCTTCGTGCCGAACTCCATCATCCGGCGCGCGTGAAACTCGCCCTGATAGCCGGTCATCCCCTGGACGAGGACGCGCGTGTTCTCATCGACGAGGATGGCCATCGGCTCCTCTGCTTATCCTCCTGCCGCCAGCCGCACGGCCTCCTGGGCCGCGGCCTCGGGATCCACGTACGCGCGGATGCCCGCCTCCTGCAGGATCTTGCGGCCTTCGTCTTCGTTGGTGCCGGTCAGGCGGACTGCCATCGGCACCGAGGGCGGCTGCGCCGCGATCCCGCGGGCGATATCGTCGCACCGCGTGATGCCACCGAAGATGTTGATGAACAACGACCGCACGCCCGGCTTTCGCAAGACAATGCGCATCGCCTGCGACATGTTTTCCGTTGTGGCCCCGCCGCCCACGTCGAGAAAGTTGGCGGGATGGCCGCCAAAGTGCGCGATCATGTCAAGCGTAGACATTACCAGCCCCGCGCCGTTCCCGATAATGGCCACGTTCCCGTCGAGCTCGACATAGGAGAGCTCTGCCGCCTTGGCCGCGGCCTCGAGCTCGGTCAGCTCCTCGTTGCGCGGCAATCCCTCGTGGCGATACTCCGCGTTGTCGTCGATGATCAGCTTGGCGTCAATGGCCAGGAGTGCGCCGTCCACCATGGCCAGGGGATTGATCTCCGCGAGCTCGGCATCCATTTCGGTGCAGAGTCTCCCCAGACCATGGGCAATCGTCGCAAACTGCAGCAGGACCTTGCCCTCGAACTCCAGCCGGCGCCCCAGTTGCCGGGCCTGATACGGCTGGAATCTCTGGAACGGATCAATGTGCATCTTTGCGATCTTCTCGGGCGTCGTGCGGGCAACGTCCTCGATGTCGATGCCACCCGCGGCCGAGCCGATCACCACCAGCCGGCGGGCCGACCGGTCGACGGTGAAGGCCAGATAGTATTCGGCCCCGATGTTTGCGGCTTCGACCACGAGCAGCCGGCGTACTTTCTCGCCTTTGATGTCCATCCCGAGGATCTGCGCGGCCTTTGTCCGCGCCTCCTCGGGGGTGGCGGCGAGCTTGATCCCGCCGGCTTTCCCCCGCCCCCCGACGAGCACCTGCGCTTTGAGCACCACGGGATACTTCACCGCGACCTCATCGATCTTGTCGGGCCGGTCAATGACCGTCCCCTTCTGGATGGGGATGTCGTAGGCGCCGAAGATCTCTTTCGCCTGGTACTCGTGCAGTTTCATCTCAAGAGTTCGGGCATCAGCAGTGCGCCCGCTAGAGCTTGAGGGCGGGAAGCATTTCCCGCACGGCACCGACCGATGCCGCGAAGGCGGTCTTCTCGGCCTCATCGAGGGGGATCTCGATGATCTTCTCCATCCCGGCCGCGCCCAACACGATCGGCACCCCCACGCACACGTCGCGCTCGCCGTACTCTCCGTCGAGGTAGACGCAGCACGGAATCACGCGCTTCTTGTCGCGGAGGATGGCTTCGGCCATCTCG
Source organism: bacterium (assembly GCA_050694895.1). GTDB lineage: Bacteria > Sysuimicrobiota > Sysuimicrobiia > Sysuimicrobiales > Humicultoraceae > JBQTJP01. The sequence goes on from JBOGSE010000469.1 coordinate 12,099, forward strand.
CACAGCGCCGCACCGGCCGCCGTGAAGCCGCTGGCCTTCATGAGCTCGGTGATCTCCGCCCCGCCCCGACGGGTGCGGCGCACCGCCGCCTCGACACGCTCGGCGGGCAGGAAGTACGACACCGGAATCCCGCGGATCGCCACACAGCGTGACAACGGCACCATGTCTTTGTCCGTATGCGCGCCGATCACCATGGCGTGAATGTCCTCGACCGACACGCCGGCTTCCATGGCGAGAAAGGTACGGAACCGGGTCGAGTCGAGGGCGCCGGACTGGCCGATCACCCGCGAGCGCGGCAGCCCCGCGACCTTGTAGGCCAGATACGTCATGGCATCCAGCGGGTTGGTGAGCATGATGAGCACGCAATCGGGCGACGCCTTGACCACCGGCTCGATGACACCGCGCACGATCCCGGCGTTGGTGTCGATCAGCTGCTCGCGCGTCATGCCGGGTTTGCGCGCGATGCCGGCGGTGACGATCACGACATCGGAGCCGGCGGTGGCCGCGTAGTCGTTGCTGCCCGTCAGGCTGACATCGAAGCCGGCGATCGGCGCGGCCTGGAGGATATCGAGGGCCTTCCCCTGTGGCAACCCCTCGATGATGTCGATGAGCACGATGTCGGCGAGTTCCAGGCTAGCGATCCAATGGGCGGCGGCGGTGCCCACGGTGCCGGCGCCGATGATCGAAACTTTAGGTCGCTTTACCACTTGTGTTCCTCCCGATGGGAACTCGGCGGCGTGGGTACCGCCTAAGGCAGGTTGTCGATGACGGCCGTGGCGAAGTCGCTGGTCTTGACTTCTTTGACGCCGTCCATCAGCCGTGCCAGATCGTACGTGACGACTTTCTGCTTGAAGGTCTTCTCCATGCCGCGCACGATCAGATCGGCGGCCTCCTGCCAGCCCAGGTACTCCAGCATCATGACGCCCGACAGCGTCAACGATCCGGGGTTCACCTTATCCTGATTCGCATACTTGGGGGCGGTGCCGTGCGTCGCCTCGAAGACCGCGTGGAAGTCACTGATGTTGGCCCCCGGCGCCATCCCGATGCCCCCGACCTGCGCGGCGATCGCGTCGGAAAGGTAGTCGCCATTGAGGTTGCTGGTAGCGATCACGTCGAAGTCCTGCGGCCGCGTCAGCACGTGCTGGAAGGTCACGTCGGCAATGTAATCCTGAAGAAGGATTTTCCCGGACGGCGTCTTGCCGCCGTGCTGTTTGCTGACCTCGTCCCACGAGATGGTCCTGTCGCCAAACTCCTCAGCGGCCAGCTCATACCCCCACTTGACGAACCAGCCCTCAGTGTATTTCTGGATGTTCCCTTTATGGACGAACGTCACGCTCTTGCGCTTGCGATCGATCGCATAGCGGATGGCCTTGCGTACCAGGCGCTTGGTGCCGAACGCGCTCATCGGCTTGAGGCCCACGCTGGAGCCTTCGCGGATCTTCCAGCCGAACTCGTTGCGGACGAACTCGATGAGCTTCTTTGCTTCCGGCGAATCCGCGGGTTGCTCGAATCCCACATAGATATCCTCGGAGTTCTCGCGGAACACCACCATGTCCACGCGCTCGGGATGCTTGACCGGGTTGGGCACGCCCTCGAACCAGCGCACCGGCCGGATGCAGGTGTAGAGGTCGAGCAACTGGCGCAGCGCGACGTTCAGGCTGC
>JBOGSE010000470.1:0-3048 GCA_050694895.1 bacterium
GTCAGCGGCGCGGTCGTCACCGATCTGGTCACGCCCGGCAGCATCCGCTCCATCCGCATGGTTCGCATCACGCTCGCCGAGCGCGCGAACGCCGGCGCTCAGGGGCCGAGGGATCAAACATGGTCAACGATGGTGCAGCTCCGCAACCCCGATCCTCGCACGCTATGACGTGCCGGCGCCCGGGCCTGGGCGATGAGCGCGGCAACACCATGGTCATGGTCGTCGTGTTGATGGTGGCCGCCGGGGTCCTCACCGTGGCCGTGCTCAACAACCTGCTCGGCGAGATCCAGGGCGCGTTTTCCTTTCGGCATGCCGTCCAGGCGCTGGGCGCCGCGGAAGCCGGCGTTCACTACGCCGCCGCCGAGATCAACGGCACCGGCGGGCCGGCCTACACCGGCGAGACCGATAGGGTCATGACACATCCGACGCTCGGCACGGTCGGCATTTTTGACGTGGCCGTCCGATGCTACAATGGCACCGTCCCGTCCAACCCGAACCCGTGCGCGACGTCCCCCCAGCCGACCGCGCGGGTGCTGACCTCGACCGGTTTCGTGCCGAACAAGACCCTGGCCCTGGGCCGCCGTACGGTCGTCGCCATCGTCCGGGAGACCCTCATCACCTCGCTGGACTTCGCGGTGTGCGGCATAGACGGGGTAACCAACGCTCGCGATACGATCACCTACGGGAACGTCGGCAGCAACCAGAACATCTTGTTCGACGGGCCCGGGGCGTCGGCCGCCCGCACGATGCCGTATGCCGGCCAGCCAGGCAATGCCACGGCGGGAGGCACCGTGACCTGCTCGTCGGGCACGTGCGGCCCGCCGGCGAATCAGGTCGCGGGCACCGCGACGAGCAACTATCCCGGCGGCCAGGTGTGTCCGGTGCTCCCGGCGTTTACGTGCACTCCCGGCACCACGGACTTCACCGGTGGATCAGGCAGTTCGCTTACCATCAGCGCGGCCAACGGCAACACGTCGCTCAACAATGTGGCAATGGGATCGGGCTCCACGCTTACGTTTGAGACAACGAGCGCCGCTGAGGTCCTGACAGTGCAAATGCGCACATTGATCATTGACCAGAGCAGCCGCGTGCGCGTCATCGGCCCGGGGAGGATCGTCCTTCGTCTGGCCGAGCGAATGGAAATCAACCAGGGCACGCTGTTTGGTGTGGACTCGGTAGACGCGAACATCCCGCCCGGGAACTTTACCGTGCGGAGCTGCAGCGGCGACTCGGGCACCGACTACGCGGTCGAGTTCCATCAGACGGGGCGGATTAACGCGGTCATCCTGGCTCCCAACGGCCGTGTGCAGCTGGACCAGTCGAGCCTCTCGAACGGGGCCATCCAGTCTCGTACCGTGCAGTTCGACCGGAACACCGACTTCCGGTACAACAACACCAATCTGGGAATCGGCAGCGGAGTGTTCAACACCCTGACCTCCTGGCGCGAACAGCCGTAACGAACGACACCCTGACCGCCTGGCGCGAGCAGCGCTAGGCGTCTTCCTCAACAGGCAGGCTTTTCGTCCCCGAGAATCGTAATCTAGCGCCAGACCTGCTCCCTATTCCGTAGCGGGGAGGTGCTCCTGATGCAGGGGCTCTACCTCATCCCGGGATGGATGTCACGCACCGAGGCAGGAGCCGCGGAGCTCGCGCGGCGCCGCGCCGCGGTGCAGCGCATCGCCGGCCCGGGCTGGACCATGGATGCCTGGGACGTCCGGGAAGGGCCGGCGTCGATCGAATCGGCCTACGAAGAGTACCTGTCGGTGCCCGGGGCGATCGAGCGCCTGGTCGAAGCCGAGCGCGCGGGAGTTGACGGCGCGATTCTCGGCTGCTTTGGCGATCCGGGCATAGAGGCCGCACGCGAGATGGTCAGCATGCCGGTCATCGGCCCGGGCGAAGCGGCCATGCTGGTCGCTGCCTCGCTCGGGCATCGATTCTCGATCGTCACCGTCCTCGATTCGCTGAACTTCCTGCTCGAACGGCTGGCCTGGCAGGTCGGCGTCGATCGAAAGCTGGCGTCGGTGCGCGGCATTGGCATCCCTGTGTTGGAACTCGGCCGCGATCCCGAAGAGACCTTTGCGCGCATGGCGCGGGAAGGCGAGGCGGCGCGCGATCGCGACCGGGCCGATGTCATCATTATGGGCTGCATGAGCATGGCCTTTCAGGACCGGCAGCACGATCTTTCACGCGCTCTGGGCATTCCTGTCGTCAACCCTGTGTACGCGGCGGTGAAGTTGATGCAGGTCTTCTGTGAATTGGGGTTGCGGCACAGCCGGCGTGCCTACCCGGTCCCGCCGAAACTGGCCGCGGTGGCCGCGGGAGGAGTTCGAGAAGCATAGGTACACGTGGCTGTGTGGACCGGCCTCTAACGGCACGGCGCCGCGCGGCCACATCACAAAGGGGGGATAGGAGCATGCGCACGCGCGCAGTGATGGTCGTTCTCCTCGGCCTCGCGCTGGTCGCGGGGATCCTGGCACCGGCCGCCGGAGGGCCGGCGAGCGGGGGCAACATCGCCTTTCCGATTGTCGGCGACCCCACATTCAACCCCTGGCATCCGCGGCACTTCGTCGAGTCTATCTTCGTCACCAGGGTGCTGTTCAACGGATTGACCAAATGGGGCAAGGACTCCCGGTGGGTCGGCGACCTGGCCGAGCGCTGGGAAGTCTCGGCCGACGGCTTGACCTGGACGTTCCACCTGCGCAGGGGCGTGAAGTGGCACGACGGGCGGGACTTCACCGCCGATGATGTCAAGTTCACGTACGATATCGTGCTCAACCCGCGCTTGGGCGCCACGGGACGGGCTGCCTTCACCTCCATCAGGGAGGTCAGGGTCGTCGACCCGAACACCGTCCAGTTCCTCCTCTCGGTGCCTCAGGCCAGCATCGTCGCGGTCGTCGGCGTCAACGCCGGCATTATCCCCAGGCATGCGTTTGCGGGCGTGGCCCCGGAAAACTACTGGACCCATGACGTCTTCAACAAGCGCAATCCGATCGGCACGGGCGCTTACAAGATGAAGGAGTACGTGTCCGGCTCCTACGTCACCCTGGA
>JBOGSE010000471.1:0-6871 GCA_050694895.1 bacterium
GACGTGTGGGACCCGGAGGTCTGCCACGGCGGGACCCACGTTTCCCCGCCGGAGCGGGATGCCTTTCTCCGGCTTTGCCGCTGGGGGCTGGTGGACGCCTATCGCCTGCATCGTGCCGAGCCGGGGCGCTACACCTGGTGGGATTACCGCGCTGGAGCCTTCCACAAGAACTTCGGCATGCGGATCGATCACTTCCTGGTCACGCGCCCGGTGGCGGATCGCACCGTCTGGGTCGAGATCGATCGGGAGGCTCGGAAGGGCAAGCCAATCCCATCGGACCACGCGCCGCTGGTGATCGATCTCGACCGGCCCGGCCATCCCTTCGAGGCCGGTTGGACCGCGGCGGAGGCGCGCATCGCCTCCCGTGGCACTCGGCTTGCCACCAGCAACTCGAGTAAACAGCCCTCATAGTCCAACCAGCCAAAAGATGGGGCCTTACGGGTTCCCTGGCGTCGAGCGTGCAACAGGAGCCAAGGCAGCGGTGATGGGCGGGTCCTACAAACAATGCGGTGAATGCGGCAAACGGGCCCTGAGCATCGCCACCCGCTGTCCCGGCTGCGGCCGCGAGCTGGTGGCTCCGGCAACCCGGGACGTCGATCCCTCCCGGGATTTGCGCCGACTCATGTCGCCGAGGGTGGCATGGGGAATCATCGCCATCACAGTTGCCCTGACGGCGGTCGAGCTGGCTCGATCCAGCCGGCCCCTGGAACAGCAGTCCTCTTTCGTCCGCGACTCCACCTCGGCCGTCTCGGAGGTCCCGTACACGACGACGGCAGCAGCCCGGCTGGACACGACGACAGCCGCCCCGCTGCCGCCTGACAGCGCGGGCGAGGTCCTCGTCGCTCGAACCTGGACCAAGGTGCGTAAGTCGCGGAGCAAGGGCGCCGACGTCGAGGCGGTGCTCCTGCCTAGTGACACGGTTCTGGCGGACTCGCTCCAGCGGGGCTGGTATCGTGTGGCGCTGGAGGGCGAGGTGCTCGGCTACGTTCACCGTTCGACGCTCGCGCGTCCCTAGCGTGCCGGCGACCATGGTGGTCGCACTGGCCTCGAGGCCGCGGCCAGCTCACTTCGGCAGCTCCGTCCCGGCCTGCTCCGCCACCATGTACGCGGCGTACCAGTCTGGCCAGTTCGCGTCCCGCTGCCCCGTGCGCTTCTCGTGCTCGCCGTGGGCAGCCTCCGCGCGCCGCAGCGCCTGCGAAAGGTCGGCCACCGACGCGTACGTCGTGTCGCCGGCGACGCGTCCGGGGAGTCGCGTCGTGATCTCCTGCAACAGCCAGCCGTTGCCGTCCGGGTCGCTGAACGACAGGAACGACCCGTAGCTGCGCCGGTCCGGAGCGGGGCCGCTCAACCGCGCGTCGGGGTCCAGGCGGTTCCAGCCGGCGAAGTGGAACACCTCGCTCACCTCGACGCCGCGCCCGACCAGCTCGTCGCGCGCAGCCTGGATGTCGGAGACGATCAGGAACAAGCCCTGGGCGGATCCGGGCGCGGCGGACGTGAGGTTCGTGCCGAAGTGAACCGAGCACTGGGAGCCCGGAGCCGTGAACTGGACCACGTGGTCGTCGCCCGTGGTGAAGTCGGCGTCGAGCCGCCAGCCGAGACCTCCATAGAACTCCTTCGCGCGGTCGACATCCGAGACGGGGATGGTGACCACCTCGAGCTTCATGGCGACCTTCCCGACGCGCGCGTCGCTGGTCGCGTCGTTGCTACGGACTGCGGTCGTGCTCATGGCTGCCTCCTTGGTTTGCGTCGGGGTCAGTGAAGACCCTTGCGGATCGAGATCCGATCGGATGCGGCCTCTGCCGCGATCGCGAGGACGAGCGCTCGTTGGAGTGGATATGTTGCCGGGCTTCAGCCCCGCTGCGCGAGGCCCCTCGCGAGTTGGGCTCCTACACGAGCGTTATTCATCAGCAGGGCGAGATTTGCCCGGACGCTCTCGCCCTTGCTCAGTGCCCTGAGACGTTCCAGCAAAAACGGTGTGACGCTGCGGCCCCGCACATCCTGCCGTTCGGCATCGGACAGGGCCGTCTCAAGCGCCCGTTCATACGTTTCGGTTGGCAGTTCATCGGAGGCGGGAATGGGGTTGGCGATCAGCACGCCAGTTCCAAGGCCGAGAGCAAAGTGCGTGCGCATCGCAGAAGCCAGTTCCTCGATCGTTTCCATCCGGCTGTCCACGGATAGCCCGCTGGATCGGCGATAGAACGCGGGAAACTCGTTCGTCTGGAGGCCGAACACGGGGACGCCGAGCGTCTCCAACATTTCCACCGTGCGTGGCAGATCCAGGATCGCCTTGGCACCCGCGCACACGACGGCGATCGGAATGCGCGACAGGGCCGTCAAATCCGCTGACACGTCCCCGCTGACGCTGGCATCGCGATGAACACCGCCAATGCCACCCGTGACAAAGACTCTGATTCCCTGGGCGTGCGCGGCAAACATCGTGGCGGCAACGGTGGTCGCGCCGGGTCGACCAGCTGCCACGGTGGCCGCCAGGTTGCTAAGAGAGCATTTCATAACCGGCTCAGAAAGCTGAGCAGGATGAGCGCCGTGGCGAGCGAGACGAACGCTTGATGCATGTCCACGCGTCGTTCATCGCGGATGCGCAGCCGCCGAAATCGATGGTACCAGGCGCCGGTCCGCTCGACGCGCCACCGGTAGCGTCCCAAGCGCTCGCTGGACTCGACGCCGATCCGCGCAATCCGGCAGCCCAGGGGGTGCCTCCCACAGTAGCGCCGACCGTGCGGCTTGGCGTAGCCTTTGTCGGCGGGCACCTTCGCCGGCCGCCAGCGCGGTCGGCCTGGTTGGCCCAAGGGGCGGCGAAGCGGAGGGATCGCCTCGAGCCCCGCCTCGAAGAGACCCGAATCGTTGCCGGTGGCGGCGCTCAGGAGGGTCGCGAGCGGGATGCCGTGCCCCTCGACCACCAGATGGCGCTTTGCGCCCGCCTGGCCGCGATCCGTTGGATTCGGCCCGGTCGCTTCGCCCCCCTTTTTGCCGGCACGCTCGTCGAGTCGATGCTGGCCCGCGACCAGTCGATCTGGTCGGCGTCGCTCAGGCGCTGCAGCAGCGCCCGTTCCAAGCGTCGCCACACCCCGGCCTCCTGCCAGTCGCGCAGCCGGCGCCAGCAGGTACTCCCGCTGCCGCAGCCGAGCTCGGCGGGGAGGAGCGACCAGGGACAGCCGCTGCGAAGAATGAAGAGAATGCCCGCTAACGCCTTGCGATCGGGAATCCGCGGCCGCCCGCCACGGGCATGTGAGGGCGGCGGCGGGAGCAGAGGGGCCACGAACGCCCCCAGCTCATCCGGTACCATCCAAGCCATGCTGACCAACTACCGCAACCAAGGGAGTCTCAAGCTAGCAGGACGGTATTGAAATGCACTCTTAGAAGGCCACCAAGGCCTGCATACCCCTAGGACGAGGAGGCGACGTTCGCACTTCACTATGACGACGGCGACCTCCTTGTCGGGATACTCCAGTTGCGTGGGGGTAAGTGGACCTTCGAGTATTCCGACGAGTTCAGGAAGCAATCGGCGCTGAAGCCGCTTGTTGCATTCGCTGACCCTTACAAGCGGTATGAGGCAGAATCGTTATGGCCCTTCTTTATCGCACAAATTCCGAGCGCTTCGTAACCAAAAGTGCGTGACGCGATCAAGAACGAAGGCCTCGACGAACATAGCGATGTGCAGCTGCTTAGACGCTTCGGCAAGCGCACCATTGCTAACACTTTCGTGCTTCGAGAAGCGACAGGAGTACGCTGAACAGCGAGCGCCATGGGGCCTGCTCACCGCGGTCTCCGCTCGAACAGCTCTCCCCTACCCTCCTTCTGGCTGTATCCAGGGTTCAGCACCTTGTACCACGGTGAGGCCGGCCCATACGGGTCGGCCTTTCCCTTGGCAACAATGCCTTCTAGGTCCAAGCGCTTCACTGCTTCGTACAATGCGAAGCCGTGCTCCTCCACCACCATTGTCTTGAACACCTCCGAGCTTTCGTAGGGCAGCACCGTGTTGAGGTGCGCCTTCCGCTTGGTGAGTGGCACCGGCCGTAGGTCGCGCCCATCGAGCCAGAGGATATCAAAGGCCGCGAACGCAAGCCGACCCTTGCCCCGCAGCAAATCCATGAACTGAGGCCGACCTTCAGCATCGAGGGCGAGCACCTCGCCATCCAGGATCGCGGTGCGTGCGGCTACGAGCTCGCGGAGCGGGGCACAGAGCGCATCGAACCGCCGGAAGGTGTGCGCCCGCTTGGAGCGGTTCGTGCAGCCGTCCGGGGGCAGGTAGACGAGCCCGCGGAAGCCGTCGTGCTTCGGCTCGAAGAGCCACGCCGGGTCATTGAACGGCGTTGGCCGCTCGATCGGGATGATCGGCTCGACGGTGGGAAGCTGAAGCTGGCGGTTGGCGGCGCGTTGGGAAGGCATGCCTGGCGGCTGCAGATAGAGTCGTCAGCCCTCCCCCACGAAGGTGGGCCTCACAATGAAGAATAGCGCAGGCGGAACCGCGCTCAGGCGTGGGTTGCGAACCCGAATGTTCGCGCCGTTGTGTGCGGCAAAGACACGTCGGGCCCAGCCGAAGGCAGCCGAGAAGCCTACGAAGCATGAACCTTGGCCGGCCCTCGACGTCCATTCATGGCCCCCAGCTCGCCGAGCGACCACGCGTGAGAAACGAGGAAAGGACTCCGTCGCCGCTCGATGAGGTCACTCGCAATTCATCGGGTACGCATGCCGGCCCCCCGCTCTCCTGAAAGCGATCGCAATCGTACCGGCGATTGAACACGATCCATTTACCGTCAGGCGACCAAGCTGGGCCGAAGTCGGAGTAGCTCCACTGCTCCAGGGGTGGCGACGTAAGTTGCCTGCGATTTGCTCCGTCGGCATCGATGACAAAGAGAGCGCTATTCGGTTGGTTCGCGCTGTAAACGATGTGGCGTCCATCGGGCGACCACTTTGGATCGCTCTCGCGTCCGACATCGTTGGTCAGGATCGCAATGTCAGAGCCATCTGCGTCCATCGCATAGATATCACCGTTGTTGACGCTGGTCCCCGTCGCGAAGGCGATCTTCCCGTCCCGCGACCAGGCGGGCCACCCTGCGCCCTGCGGTAAGGCTGTGAGACGCACGCGGTTAGTGCCGTCCGCGTTCATCACCCAAACCTGCGTGCCCACTGGACTTGGATCCTGGATATCCTGGTTTGTGAAGGCAATCCGGCGCCCGTCCGGAGACCAGGCCGGAGTATCATCGAGGGCTCCGGCGGGGGAGAGGCGGACCAGATTGGTTCCATTCGGGCTGATGATGTGAATCGCCAACGGAAAGCTGGTATTGTCCGCCATGCGTGTGAATGCGATTCGAGTGCCATCAGGCGACCAGGCGGCACCAAGGTCGTTCTGCCCCGGAGTCGACATGGTGAGAGTTCGAGGGTTCGTCCCATCTGGATTGATCAACGCCAGATTCTGCTGACGCGCAGTGAACGCCACCACCCCGCTCGCCGCAACGCCGACATTCACCGCCGTCGCCGTAAACGTCACCGGGGACCCGGTCAACGTCCCAACGGTTGCGCGCAACGTGTTCGGTCCCGGCGAGTCGCCGAGTCTCCAGCGCGTCACGGCGGCCACGCCATCGGCACCCGTCCTCGCCTGGGCTCCCTCCACCGTTCCCCCGCCGGACGCAACCTCAAAAGCAACGCTCACGTTACGTACAGGGTTGCCGAACTCATCGGTCACACGGACTGAGGGCGGTTGCGGCACCGTGCCGCCTCGTTCCACCACTTGGGCATCGCCGTCGTGAATCGCGATGGCGCTGGCAGGGCCGGGTTGCACCAGGAACTCCGTGCTGGTCGCGTCGCTTACGTCGGGTGCAGTGGCCGTCAAGAAATAGTGGGTATCCGCCTTAGTAATGCTGAAATCGCTAAACACCGCGACCCCGTTGGTGGCTGTGCGCGTTCTTTGACCGTTCAACGTCGCGCCTGAGCGGTTGAGACTGACCGTAATGGCTGCGGTGTTGCTGGTGAGTAGCTTGCCCGCCGCGTCCTTCACCGAGACCTGCACCGCCGGCCTCATCACTTGGCCCGCCGTGGTGAGCGCTGGCTGGACGGTAAAGGCCAAGAAGGGCGGCCCATCAGGAGCGGGATTGTCATCGCCCCCATCGGGGTCGGGAATGTCATCGCCCCCGTCGGGGCCGCCAATGTCATCGCCGCCACAAGCCGGCAGGAGAGCGATTGCCGCGATGAGCAGGAGAGCGATCCGCATAGACCCTCCGAGGTTCGGTCTCAACCGACCGGGTCCTGGGCACTTACCGCCGGGGCAACGCTCCCAGTACAGCGCGCTGCCGACTGTCGATTGGTGGGTTTGTTGGACACGATCTTCGCAGGACCATGCCGCGATTATGCACATGTAGGCTCACCCGAGACTCACCTAAGGCTCAACTACCTCGCAGTGAGCGGACGGCTCTTGCGCGGTCATTCGCGCTCCTCGTCTTCACCAGAGTGCCGTCTAGCCGGACCTCGGCTCGTATAGACCGGGCTCCGTGCCGCCTCACCCTTTGCAGTCGAAGTCGATCTTCTCCACGTTGGCCGTGAGATCGCCATTGGGGTTGATCACGAACACCAAGGTGAAGTGGGCGAACAGGTTCACGCTGCTACCCTCAGAGGCCCACAGCTGGTTGAGTACGAAATTGGAGACCAAGGCGCCCCCCGGGGTGGCCACGAATGGTCCGCCGAAGCCCAGAACGCTTCTGCCGACGATGTGGTATCTGATCCCGCTCGAGTGGCCGACGGCAGTGACATGCTGCAAGTTTGCCTCGCCGTTGAGCACCAGCCCACCTGCGGCATTTTGCGTGATGTGAAATACGACGTTGATCAGGCCGTCAACGTCGGCAGTTTCGCCGGTGCA
>JBOGSE010000472.1:0-1075 GCA_050694895.1 bacterium
TGGTATGTTCTTGAATTGAGCGCGCGGTTATGCTTGGATGCTCTCATGGCTCATCCTCCTGCGGACGCCCTGGAGTTGCAGCTCGAGCAGCGCCAGCAGCTCGAAGCGCTCGTGGCCAGCCCGTCGAACCCGCACCGCATGGTGCGCGAGGCCAAGGGAGTGCTCATGGCCGCCGACGGCGTGGCCAACACCACGATCGCCGAGCGGTTGGAGGTCTCGCGCTCGACGGTGTTGGGCTGGCGTGCACAGTTCCTCGAGGACGGGGTTGGCGGGGTGGGCAAGGTCCGGCCCGGCCGGGGCCGCAAGCCCTCGATCTCCGCTGCCAAGATCGAGCAGATCGTGGCGGACACCCAGCACACCACCCCGCCTGACGCGACCCACTGGTCGGTGCGGACGATGGCGAAGGCGGCGGGGGTGGGCCCGACGACGGTGCACAAGATCTGGCGGGCCCGGGGCCTGAAACCGCATCTGGTGGAGACCTTCAAGCTGTCGACCGACCCGGCCTTCGAGGACAAGCTCATCGATGTCGTGGCGCTGTACCTGAACCCGCCCGACAACGCCGTGGTGCTCAGCGTGGACGAGAAGTCCCAGGTGCAAGCACTGGACCGAACCCAGCCGAGCTTGCCGCTCAAGCCAGGGCGGGCCGGCACCATGACCCACGACTACAGGCGCAACGGGACCACCACCCTGTTCGCCGCTCTCAACGTCATCACCGGCCTGATCATCGCCACGTGCCTGCCCCGCCACCGCCACCAGGAGTTCCTGGCGTTCCTCAAAGAGATCAACCGCCGGGTCGCCGGCGGCAAGCACATCCATCTCATCGTCGACAACTACGGCACCCACACCCACCCAGCCGTGGTGGCCTGGCTCGACAAGCACCCCCGGCTTCGCCTGCACTTCACGCCCACCAGCTCCTCGTGGCTGAACCTCGTGGAGCGTTGGTTCCGTAACTGTCCGCCCGCCGGCTCAAGCGGGGCAGCTTCGGCAGCGTCGCTGAGCTGGTCGCCGCGATCGAGGACTACATCGCCCACCACAACAACGACCCCAAGCCGTTCGTCTGGCACAAGACCGCCGA
>JBOGSE010000473.1:0-1032 GCA_050694895.1 bacterium
CCGTTCTCGAGGCATCAGTGCCGGCCCACGGCGCGGTGCCGAGCGCCGCGCCGGAACGTCTTCAACTGAGTTTCAACGAAGAAGTCGATCCCGTGCTGAGCACGGTGGTCCTCGTTCAGGACGCGAAACGTACTCAGCTCCAACCTCTTTCCGGCGTCGGCCGCAAGCTCACGTACAGATTGCCATCCCTGCAGTCCGGTCTCTACACCATCGACTGGCGCGTCATCTCAACGGTCGACGCCCACCTCACGCGCGGCGCCGTTTCGTTCGGCGTTGGCAACGTACGTGTGCCAGCCGGCGCGGGGGGCGCAGAAGGGGCGGCCTGGCCCGACGTCGTTGCGCGGTGGACGGGCTTGATCGGCCTCTTCCTGCTCCTGGGCGGGATGATCACGTATCGCTGGCTCCCGGTTCCCGACGCGGCCGAAGGCGCGCTGCGCAGCCGTATGTACCGGTTGGCGGTCGTCGCGACCGTGGCAATAGCAGTGTCGGGCATCTATCGGGTGGCCAGCGACGCGGCCGCCATCGCGGGCGGCACGTCGCTACTCAGCATCGCCGGCGAACCCCTGTTGCGCGTACTCTCGGTCTCGCACACCGGGCATGACCTGATCTTTCGCCTGGTTGCCGCCGTGTTCGTGACCGCGCTGCTCAAACCCGGCAAGCCGGTCCAGTACGACGGCTTCGTGGCCATCCTGGGTCTGCTCCTCATCGGCCCGGTGTTGACGAGCCACGGGCTCACGGAGGGGTTCGCGGGCATCGGGCTCAGTCTGCTGCACATCCTCACCGCCAGTATCTGGGTGGGCGGCCTGACCTACTTCGGCGCCGTGTACCTCCCGGTCGTGCACGCCGTCGCACCTGAGGTGGTACGCCCCGCTGCCGTACGATTCTCACGGCTGGCGTTCGTCACCGTCGCGGTCCTCATCGTCACAGGGCTGGCCCAGGGATATCTCTACGTGGGGTCGCCGGCGGCCCTGACCGGACCGGCCTACGGACGCACGCTCCTGGTCAAGCTCATCATCATCACGCCGCTGCTGG
>JBOGSE010000474.1:0-4016 GCA_050694895.1 bacterium
CCGTACCGCCAGGACCACTGTCCGGCGGGCAGGGGCTCGCGCAACGCGTGGGAGGCCATCGTGATGCCCCGCATCGTGCGGCCGCCGGGACCCGCGGGATCGGCCGCAGGTCCGACCTGGAGCGAATAGCGCACGCCCGGACCGACCGAGAGCCACACGAACGCCGGTGGCGTCATCGCAACCACCGCACCATCCGCGGGTGCGGGCGGCCGCTCGAGTTCGCCCGGGTCCCGATTGATGCCGGCGGGCGCCCCGGCCGCCGGAACCGCGATCGGCAGACCGGCGCCCAGGCACAGCACGACCGCCAGAGCGGCGATGGCGGCCCGCACGTGCCACCGGCGCGTGCTGAACGCGCGTCGGCGCATCACAGAGACTTCTCCATATAGAGGTAGGTGCGCTCGACCGAGAACCCGAGGGAGCGCAGGAATGATCCGCTGACCGGGTCCAGCGCCCACGCCGTGGCAAAGGGCACGGTCCCGCGCGCCTGGAGCGCAGAGACGGCTGATGCGGCCAGGACGCGTCCGATCCCCCGGCGCCGGTGCGTCTCGCGGACACCGACCATCCAGTCGCCGCGGCCTTCGCGGAGCTCGACCGCCGCAAACCCAACGGGGAGCACATCGCGCAGCGCCAGGTAGCCGCGGCCGTCCCTGGAGCCCAGGACGCGCTCGATCTCTTCCGCCCTGGGCCGGTCGGCGATGATCTCGCGCACCAGCCGGCCCACATGCGGGGTATCTGCGGGCGTGGTCTTGCGGACGTGATATCCCTCAGGGGCCTGTGCCACGATCGCCTTGCTTTCGCGTCGACGGAAGACCAGCAGCGCATTGGCGAAGGTGGCCTGCATGCCCTGCGCCACCGCCAGCGCGAACGCGTTCGTTTCAGCGGCGCGCAGCAGGAGCGCCCGCTGCTTTGCCCGCTGGAAGAGCGTCACCAGATAGGCGCTCATGCGAGCCACGAGGGCCTCTTGCACCTTCGCGGAGTACGTCCCGAACTGCGGAAGCAGCATTTCTTCTACAACCCACTGTCGCTCGCCGTGTCCAACGATGATCAGCCCCGCCAGATGGTGATCAACCTCGACGGCGCTGACGTCCTTTTCCGAGTGCACCCACCAGATATCCCCGGGCCCCGGCGACCCATCGCGATCGAAGGTCGGCGAGTACCCGCCGGCGTAGGCGCCGTCGAAGATTCGCACAAGCGCCGTGCCCTCATCTGGGATCGCCGCCCGCACCGCGAGATGCATGCTGGGCGTTTTCTAGCGGGCGACGACCCGCGCGTTGCCCCAGAGACGCTCGAGCCGGTAGAACGCGCGGGCTTCGGGACCGAAGACGTGCACGACGACATCGCCGAAATCGATCAGCACCCACTGCGCCTCGGCATCGCCTTCGCGGAGCGCGCGCGCACCCACCTCGGGCGCGCGGTCGGCCATGGCCTCATCGACGCCGTCCACAATCGCCCGAATCTGCACGCGGCTCCCCCCGGTGCAGATGACAAAATAGTCGGTCACGAGGGTCAAGTCGCGAAGGTCGAGGACGACGACATTCTCCGCCCGCTTGGATTCCGCCGCCTCGGCGGCTCGTAACGCTTTGGACAGCGATTCGGTTGCGCGCGCGCGACGGCGGCTTGTGGTCTTATCCACTCGCCGCGCTCTCCGAGGACGCCGGCCATCCATACAGGCTGTGCTTGGCAATGTATGCTTCCACGGCCTCGGGAACCAGGTATTTGATCGGCCGTCCGGTCCGCACGCGGGTGCGGATGTCGGTCGACGAGATGGCCATGGCCGGGATCTCCATCTTGTGAACATTGTCGAGGGTACCGCCCGTGCAGTTGCGCCATCGCAGCGTGTCGAGGTCGAGCACAAAACCCGGACGCGTCGCGGCGATGAACTGGCACATGCCCAACAGCTCCGCCGAACGCTCCCACTCCCCTCGCATGATCTGCAAAATTGCATCGGCGCCGGTGATGTAATAGAGTTCGGCGGCGCGGTGTTGGGCGGACAGCGCCCGAATCGTGTCGATCGTGTACGACGCTCCCGGCCGGTCGATCTCGGTCCGCGAGACGCTGAAATGAGCATTTGGGGCCGTGGCCAGAAACGTCATCAGGTACCGGTCTTCCGGATTGGTGACGTCCGCGGGATTCTTGTGCGGCGGGTGTCGGTTGGGAACGAAAATGACGCCGTCCAGACGAAACTGGGCCCGCGCCTCCTCGGCGGTCACCAGATGTCCTTGGTGGATGGGATCGAAGGTGCCGCCCATGACGCCGAGCCTGCTCATTTTGCGCCCCACTTCTGGACTGCCGGATGCGTCTCCTCCCCCGCCCTTTGCGCGCGTGCGGCATCGAGCGCGTTTGCCGCGGCCCTGAGCAGCGCGTCCACGCCCTCGCCCGTCGCGCCGGAGATGCCGACCACCACCCGGCCCTTCGCTGCCAGCGCGTCCGCCGCCGCCTGATGGCGGACCCGCCCCTCGGGCAGGTCGATCTTATTCAGGGCCACGATCTCGGGCCGATCGAGCAGGCCGGGATCGTAGAGTTCCAGCTCGCGCCGGATAACATCGTAACTCTCCAACGGATCATCGGTGGCCGCCAGGTCGATGAGGTGGATCAGGACGCGAGTGCGCTTGATGTGCCGGAGGAACGTGTGGCCCAACCCGGCTCCGTGGTGCGCGCCTTCGATGAGCCCCGGAAGATCGGCGATCACAAACGCGCGCCCATCGGGCAGGGTCACCGCGCCGAGCACCGGCTGCGTCGTGGTGAACGGATAGTCTCCCACCTTTGGTCGCGCGCTGCTCACGCGCCGCAGCAGTGTGGATTTTCCGGCGTTGGGCAGTCCGACCAATCCCACGTCGGCCAGCAATTGCAGCTCGAGCTCCACCCAGCGCTCCTGCCCCGGCTCACCGGGATCGGCGCGACGCGGCGCGCGCTCGGTCGAGGTCGCAAAGCGAGCGTTGCCCTTGCCGCCGCGCCCTCGCCGGGCAATGATCGCGCGCTGCGCGGCTTCGGTGAATTCGGCGAGCACCTCCCCGGTCTCCACATCGCGCACGATGGTGCCGATCGGCACCGGGACGACGAGGTCGGCCCCCCGGCGTCCGGCGCGCTTGGCGCCCTCACCGTGGCCGCCGCGCTTGGCCCGCAGATGCTGGCGATACCGAAAGTCCGCGAGCGTGGCCAGGTTGGGATCGGCCACGAACTCGACGTTCCCACCGTCGCCGCCATCTCCCCCATCGGGGCCGCCCTTGGGGACGAACTTCTCCCGGCGGAACGAGACGCAGCCGTTTCCGCCGTCGCCCGCCTTGACGAAGACCTTCGCGTGGTCAATCAGCATGAGAGAAGCAAACGGCCCGGGTCGCAGACCCGGGCCTCTATCGTCATCCGCGTCTGCCTAGGCCGGCAGCGGGTGAACACTCACCTGCGTGCTGTGCCGCCCGCGCCGCTCGAACGCCACGGTCCCGTTGACCAGAGCGAACAATGTGTGGTCTCGTCCACGGCCGACGTTGGCTCCTGGAAACACCTTCGTGCCCTGCTGACGGATGAGCACGCTGCCGGCCGTCACCGCCTGCCCGGCGAAGCGCTTGACGCCCAAACGCTTGCTCTGGGAATCGCGGCCGTTCCGGCTGCTGCCTGCGCCCTTCTTGGATGCCATCGCGTTCGACCTCCCTACACAGCGATCTTCTCGATCCGCAGTTCCGTGAATGCCTGCCTGTGGCCGGTCTTGCGCCGGTAGTGCGACTTTGACTTGAACTTCATGACGACGATCTTGCGTGCCCGTCCCTGCCGGACGACGCGCGCCTGGACCGACGCGCCGTCGACTGTCGGCGCCCCGACCTTCGTGGCGCCTTCGCCGACCAGCAGCACCCGATCAAGGGTCACCAGATCGCCCGGCTTTGCCTCCAGCCGCTCGACCTTGACGACGTCGCCCTCGCGGACGGTCATCTGCTTGCCGCCCGTCTCGATCACCGCGTACACGTGCCACCTCCGGGAGACCGGACGGATTCTATCACGTTGCCGACGGGTGCGTCTAGCCGCCG
>JBOGSE010000475.1:0-1800 GCA_050694895.1 bacterium
CCTCTGCAGCGCCAGGTGCTGAGCCTCCTCGCTGTGTCCGCGCGCGTCTATAGGGGCCGCCCCTGAACGCGCTCCCAGCTTGGGGGACGGATAACGCGCGGGAGATGTGCGGAAAGTAAGGCCGCTCGTGTTGGCGCCGAACGTAAGACAATTGCCATAGTTCACGCCCCAGCGCATGCGCGCACTACGAAAACGCCAGCGCTGACCTTCAAACGAACCGTTCGAGCGATACGCCTCTGCCAGTCGTCGCCACCCACCCAAGGTCGCCAGGAAAAAGGACACGGTGCACCATAAAACAACGAAGAAGCCGACGAACTCCAGCGGTGTTCGTGGTTGCCACTCGAACCACATTTGAATTACCTCGACGGCGAATGATGCCGCCTAACGCTCCCGCTCAGCCGCGGCGGGCGCATGTCCCCGCTGAAATCATCCCGCACCTGACGCCCGCCGGCGGCTGCAGCGGGTGGTTCGGCCGCGCCGCCTCCTCCAGCGGCTGCCGCGCTAGTGTACTGAGTCGTAAGTAACTATACAAAGGCCTCGGATCATGATAGGCTGGCCACACTATGTGGAAACCAGCCAACGCATTGAACGTCATCCGAAGCGATCGGGAACTTCTCGAGACCCTGGTGCGGGGCGGAAAGACTCCTCAGCGAGTGGCCCTTCGTGCCAGCATCATTCTCGGTGCCGCTGATGGTCGTTCGAATTACGGCCTCGCCAAAGAGCTCGGTGTCACCCGACCCACTGTACTTCTGTGGCGTGCGCGGTACACGCGCTCGGGGATTGCAGGCGTGCTGAAGGACGCGCCACGATCGGGACGGCCGAAACGGATCGGATCGAAGAAGGTGGAAGCGATCGTGAACGCGACCTTGCGCACGACGCCGCGGGACGCGACGCACTGGAGCACACGCACCATGGCGCGGAGCCAGCAGGTGAGCCAGGCGACGGTGACACGGATCTGGCAGGCCCACGGGTTGCAGCCGCATCGGACCGAAACCTTCAAACTGAGCCGTGACCCCGAGTTCGTCCGCAAGCTCCGCGACGTGGTCGGTCTGTATCTCGATCCTCCCGACAAGGCGCTGGTCCTGTGCGTTGACGAGAAGAGCCAGATCCAGGCCCTCGATCGCACGCAGCCCGCCCTGCCGATGCGACCGGGCTTGGCGGCGCGACACACGCATGACTATGTTCGGCACGGCACGACGACGCTGTTCGCGGCCCTCAACGTCCTGGAGGGAACCGTGATCGGGAGTTGCCTGCCGCGGCACCGGCACGAGGAGTTCTTGACCTTCATGGAACGGGTGGACCGGGCCACGCCCCGTCGGCGCGAGATTCATCTGGTCCTCGACAACTATGGGACCCACAAGCACGCGGAGGTCAAGGCGTGGTTCGCGGCCCATCACCGGTACCACCTCCACTTCGTGCCCACCGGATCCTCCTGGCTCAATCTGGTCGAGCGGTGGTTCGGTGAGATCACCCGCAAGCGCATCCGCCGCGGCGCGTTCCGAAACGTCCCGGAACTCATCCGCGCCATCTATCAGTACCTGCGAGAAAACAACAAGAACCCCCGTCCATTCATCTGGACGGCGACCGCGGCCAAAATCCTGCGCAAGGTCAAGCATTGTAAAGAGACCTTGGAGTCAGCACACTAGCGCCGGCGACCCCGCGGATGCGGCGGGACGGTGGCCGTCAAGGTCCGCTCCTCGCGGACCTCTGTCCGGGCCGGACCCCCGGCCGGCGGCAAATGTAGGTCCCACATGGTGATGCCGCAAACGACGCCGCGGGCGGAACAGGCCGGACTAGGGT
>JBOGSE010000476.1:0-2473 GCA_050694895.1 bacterium
CGGCCAGCGCATACATCCCCAGGACGTGGGCCATGAGCACCAGCGAGATGGTACCTGTGCCGTGCCCATGCAGCGACAGCATCAGGGATGTCGTTGCCATCAGCATGACCATCGTCGCCTGCGCGCATGCCAGCGAAATCATGGCGGCCTGGGCCGGTCGCGATGCTACGATTGCAGCCACCGACGCCGGGTCCACAGAGCTGCGGCCAGACGTTCTCCACTGATCTGTCACGTCGCTCTCACTGGCGTCCGGCGCGTCGGAATAGTATTCGTGCAGGCGCGCCGAGATGTCGCGCGGATCGGGCCGCAGCCGCGTCAGGGCCACGGCGGCTACCGCATACGCCACGCAGACGAACACCCACGGAACCGCGAGAGGATTCGCGTCAATCGCACGGGCCAGACGATCACCAAGGGCAACCAGCGAAGGTCCAAGCAGACCGCCGAGCAGGCCTCCAGCGACGACGAACCCCACCGCACCGGCGCGCCGCTCGAGCGGATACATGTCCCCCACCACGCCACGCGACAGCATGCCCACGCCGGCGCCGAGGCTGTAGACGATCATGCTGACCAGATAGCCCGCAAATCGTCCGGCCGACACGCTGAGCATGACGAACGCCGCGCCCAGACCACCGACGAGAAACCCCAAGACCAGCCCAGGCCGGCGGCCGCGGCGATCCATGAATCGTCCCGCCGGATAGGCCGTCGCGGCCATCGCGAGGTGAAAGATCGCCGAGGGGATCCCGGCCAGCGTCGCCGTCCCGTTCAAAGCGTACACGATCAAACTCCCCAGCTGGGCCCCTGCCAATATACCCGTCGACAGCATCACCATGCCGGTAAAGAGCAGCCAGGTATTGCGCCTGATGGCGTGCGGAACGACTGTGGTGATGGGCCGACCGATCAGAGGACGCGATGTACGGTGAGCATCGAAAGGGTGACCGCCGCGACGAGAAAGAGCAGTCCCACGCCGGCGGCCACCGAGGTCACTTCGGTGGGGCGCCGCTCCCAGCCGATCTCACGGCCGAGCTGGCGGTAGACGCGGCGGAGCTCGCCGATGTTCGTCGTGCGGTAGTACGCGCCGCCGGTCGTCTCCGCCATGCCGCGCAGCGTCTCCTCATCCAGGCGCACCCAGATGCTTCTGCCGCCGATGCTGAGGAAGGTACCTTCGGGCGTGCCAATGCCCACCGCGTAGACCTTCACCTGCAGATCTTTGGCGATCCTGGCCGCTTCGAGCGGCAGCGTTCCGCGGTTGCTCTGGCCGTCTGAGAGCAGGACGACGATGGCGGGCGGCAGCGGGCCTGAGGTCGGAGGCGGTGGCGCCCCAGGCGAGAGCGGGCGTACCCGACCCGGCAGGTTCCAGATCGCTTCGAGCAGCCCATCACCGATGGCCGTGGCAAATTCGGTGGACAGCAGATCGATGGCGTCGAGAATCTTGGCTTTCTCGGGCGTCGGCGGCACGACCGTCGTGGCATAACTGCTGAACGTCACCAGACCGATGCGGAACCCGCGCGGAAGCGCATGCACGAACTCCCGCGCCGCAAGTTTGGCGGCTTCCATGCGGTTAGGCGGCAGGTCCTCGGCCAGCATGCTGCGGCTCACGTCGATGGACAGCACCACGACGCCCTCCGGTGCCGGCACGGGCAGGGGGGCGACCGGACGCGCGAGGCCAACGAGCATCGCCGCGAGCGCCAGCAGGAACAGACCCGCCGGGACGTGCCGGCGCCAGCGGCTGTGCTGCGCGGCCGCCTGCGCGAGCAGCTCCAGGTTGGGAATCAGGATCGCACGCCGCGCCTGCCGTCCGAGCACACGCATGTACGCCCAGACCAGCAGCGGCAGCGCCGCCAGCGCCCACAACATCGTCGGCCACTCAAACGTCATGGCACCCTGCGGAACCACATGAGCGATAACGCCCCGCCCGTGAGCATGACCAGGCCGGCGGCACCCACCAGCAGGAACGAGATCTCCATACGCGTCCGCTCCCAGCCGATGATGCGCCCGAGCTGCCGGTAGACGCGCCGCAGCTCCTCCTGACCGGCCGACGAGAAGTAGCGCCCGTCGGTGATCTGCGCGATCCGCTCCAGGCCGCTCGAATCAAACGGCACCAGCACCAGCTGACCCTCGATCCGCATCACCGTACCGCCCGGCGTTCCCATCCCGATCGTGAAGATGCGGACCTTGCCGTCGCGTGCGAGCGTGGCGGCCTCGAAGGGATCGGGCCCGAAGTTGTTCACGCCGTCGGAGAAGATGATGACGGCCGCGGGCACGATCTCGTCCAGCGACGGCGGCGGCTCGGTCGATGGCGGCGCAGGCGTCCGCGGTCCGCCACCCTGGCGGGCCAACCGGTCCAGGCGCTCGCCCAAGAGGCGCGCCCTGCCCGGCAGCACGCGCACGGCTTCAAGGATACCCCCACCCACCGATGTGGCCGACTGTGGTTGCAGCCGGTCGATGGCTTCGAGAAGCGCCGTACGGTCCGTCG
>JBOGSE010000477.1:0-3632 GCA_050694895.1 bacterium
ATCAGGAGCCGGGACGCATCCTCTTTGGCGGCTCCGGGGCCCTCGTGCTCGGCGAGCTCGACGGCGTGGCGAGCGAACGGGTGGCCGCACTGGTCGAGGCGCTGCGTTCGTCGTTTCTTCCCAACACGATCTCCACCGGCAACATCTGGGGCTACCTGTGGGGCAAGCATGCCTATGCGGCCATGCTCAAAGCCACGGCACTGGTCGATGCCACGATCGCCGACGTGCTGGCCGACGCCGCGGTGCGTCCGGCACTGGCCAACCTGGCGGCGGAGGTCCTGGCCCTGGCGGCCGCGGAGGGCGCGCGCCCCGAGGGGTTCGATGGTTTCGAGCCAAGAGCGTTTCGCTTTCCGCCGGACCGCGATGAGCGGTGTCTGGAGGCGAGCCTGGATGCGCTGGTCGCCTTCAACAGGAAGTCCCTCAAGGCCAAGAGTGGTGTCTGGCGCGACCTCGCCGTGCGCCGCCGCAAGACCGAGGTCGAATCGGTTGTCCGTGAGTTGCGCACCCGCGCGACCCGTCACGGAATCACCATTCCGCTCGTCGAAGCCGTCGGCCGTATGATCGCCGAGATCGAAGCGGGCGCCCGGCAGATGTCCCCCGACAACCTGCGCGCGCTGAGCCTGATCGACGCGCAGTCGTACGGCTCGCCGTCCATTCATGTCTAGTGCGGAAACGTTTGCCGGACGCACCGTCCTGGTCACTGGTGCCGCGCGGGGCATCGGCCGGGCAATCGGCGATACGTTCGCGCGCCGCGGCGCGGCGGTGTGGGCCTGCGACATGTTACAGGACGAACTCGCCGAGACCGTGCGGCAGTGGCGAGCGACCGGCGAGAGCGCGGAAGGCCGGCCGGTGGACGTGACCGATCAGGCGGCCGTGCAAGCCCTGGTGACGGAGATCACGGCGCAAGACGGCGCGGTGGATATTCTTGTCCACGCCGCGGGCGGCGTGCTCGGACAAGTCTGGCGGCCGGTGGAGCAGGTGCCCTTCGACGACTGGCGCAAGATCATAGCCGCCAACCTGGAGGGCGCGTTCGTCGTCGTGCGCGCCGTTGCTCCCGGCATGAAGGCGCGCGGCTGGGGCCGGATCATTACGATATCGTCGGGTGCGGGACGGAGTTACAGTCAGACCGGCATTCCCGCGTATGCGAGCGCGAAGGCCGGCCTGATCGGATTCACCCGGCAGATCGCACGCGAGCTCGGCCCGTTCGGGATCACCGCGAACTCCGTGGCGCCGGGATTCGTGCTGTCCAATCCCGCTTCGCAGAAACAGTGGGAGGCACTCGGGGAGGACGGACAGGCGCGGTTCTTCGACGCACTCGCGATCAAGCGGCTGGGCCGTCCCGAGGATATCGCGTCGGCGGTGCTCTTCTTTGCGTCGGAAGAGGCCGGCTACATAACCGGTCAGACCCTCAGCGTCGACGGGGGACGCTGGATGCTGGGATAGGAGAGTGCGAGCATGACGCGCGATGGCAAGAGAGCAAGGTCGGGGCCCGAGGCCCGCTATGATCGGGTGAACGGTGATAGGCTCATGGCCGATGTCGAGGCCCTGGCCCGGTGGGTCCGGCTGTCGGGCACACCCGAGGAACGTGAGGCGGCCGAGTATGTCAGAGGGCAGCTGCGGGCGGCCGGCTGCAAGACGCAGGTGCTCATGCACGACGCGTACATCAGCCTTCCGGGACCGGCTTCGCTCACCATGACTGCCGGCGGCGAGGGGTACGAGGTCCCCTGCGTGACGCATTCGTTCGCGGCCTCGACCGGCCCCGAGGGCGTCGAGGCCCCTGCCGCCTACGCCGCCGCTGGCTCGGACGCCGAACGCGAAGCGGACGTACGGGGACGTATCGCGGTCATCGAGGGGCTCGCCAGGCCCGATCGCGTCCGCAGCGCCCAGACGTCCGGTGCCGCCGGCCTGGTGTTCCTCAACCACGATCCGTTCGTGCACGAGATGATCGTCTCAACCGTCTGGGGCAGCCCACCCGCCGACGCCATGGACCGCATGCCGCGCGTGCCAGTGGTCTCGGTTTCCGGGCGTGATGCCGGACGCGTGCGCGATGCGGTGAAGGCCGGCAACGCGCGGATCCGTATCACCGCCTCGGTGGACACCGGGTGGCGGAAAACTCCGATCGTCATCGGCGACCTGCCGGGAGCGGCCGAAGACACGTTCGTCCTCTTTGCCGGCCATCTCGACTCCTGGCACCGCGGCGCCATGGACAACGGCACGGCGAACGCCACGATGCTCGAAGTCGCCCGCGTGATGCGGGGGGTGCCTCGCTATCGCGGTATCAGGTTCGCCTTCTGGTCAGGCCATTCACACGGCCGCTACTCGGGCTCGACCTGGTACGCCGACAACCACTGGGACGAGTTGAACGCCCGATGCGTGGCACACGTCAACGTGGACTCCGTGGGTGGGCGCGGCGCGGTCATCAACCGCCACGGCTACGCCATGCCCGAGACGAACGGCATCATCGCGTCGGTGATTCGCGCGCAGGTCGGCGGAGGGTTCGAGGGGAGCCGCGTGGGCCGAATGGGCGATCAGTCGTTCCTCGGCATCGGAGTCCCATCGCTTTTGATGGATATCTCCGAGCAGCGCGGAGATTCCACCGAGGCCAGCCGCGACTTCAGCGCCTTCAGCGGTGGAAGCACCGGCGGCCTCGGCTGGTGGTGGCACACCACCGAGGATCTCCCGGATAAGATCGACCCGGCACTCCTGGTGCGGGATTGCAGAATCTACCTCGGGATCATCCACACGCTGGCCACATCAGCCGTGCTGCCGCTGGACTATACCGCGACGGCCCGGGCGTGGTTCAGGACTCTTCAAGATCTCCGGCGCCGAGCCGGCAAGGCGGTCGATCTTCGGCCGACACTCTCCGCGGCCGCCAGGCTGGTGAAGGCCGCCGCCGCGCTGGAGCGGCGGGCCAGGGCCCTGCGCGCACGACCAGACCGGTCCGCCGTGCGGCAGATGAACGCGGGGCTGATGGCACTTGGACGCACGCTGATCCCGGTCGACTACACCGGGGCCGGACGGTTCAATCACGATCCAGCGGTGACGCCGGCCGATCCGCCGCATCTGGCCGCGCTGCGCGCGTTCGGCGCCGCCTCGGGCGATGCCGCAAAGCACCTCGCGGTGCGCGCGGTGCGTGATCTGAACGCGGTGAGGCACGCGCTAAACGCCGCCGTCGATGCAGCAGAGGACGCGGTGAAAGTTGCCCGCGCGCGGCCGCCGGCGCCGCGCCGCAGGCGGGCGTAACGGCAGAGGAGGAGTCGGACGACCCCCGAACCCTGACGTGATTCGCATGCTCAGGAGGTCTTCATGACACCGCGCCGCTGGTCTGTTCGGTGGGTGCTGATCACCGCGATCCTGGCCCTGCTGGTTTCGCAGGCCGGGGCCCAGGCGACGGTCACGCTCACATTCATGCACTTCAACGACGACTATCAGCTTGGCCCGGTGGACGGCGGAAAGGCCGGTGGGCTCGACCGGCTTGCGTCCGTGATCAAGCGCATCCGCGCAGAGGACCCCGAAGCGCAACTGCTCTTCGCTGGGGACCTGATCTCGCCGTCAATCGAGTCGTCGGTCTTTCGCGGCGCGCAGATGATCGATGGGCTCAACGCGCTCGGCGTCAGTGCGGCGGTCCTCGG
>JBOGSE010000478.1:0-5213 GCA_050694895.1 bacterium
TGCGCTCGGGGTCGTGCGGGTTGCGCGTCTTGCCCGGCGCCTGGGTGGCGAACTCGGTCGTCACTGTCTTTCCGATGATGACGGCGCCCGCGGCCCGCAGCATCGCGACCGCGGCGGCATCGCGGGACGGCGTGCGACCGGCGTAGAGCACAGAACCGTACTCGGTCGGCATGTCGGCGGTGTCGAAGATGTCCTTGACCCCGACCGGGACGCCGTGGAGCGGCCCGATGGGTCGCCCCTGCCGCTTGAGGTCGTCCGCGGCGCGCGCCTGCGCCAGGGCGTACTGCTCGTCACGGAACGCCCACGCCTGCAATCGAGGTTCGATCTCGCGGATGCGCTCGAGGCAGGCCTGGACCAGTTCCTCGGACGAGAGCACGCCGTCACGGATCGCGCGGGCCGCATCGGCGGCCGAGGCCCAGATGAGCGCCTTGGTGTCCATCTGATTAGTGCGCTGGGCGGCCAGGATAGCGACCCCCGGCGGCCAGGTGGCCGACCGCGCTAGCGACCATACAGGAACTCCGGCAGCCAGAGCGTCATTCCCGGCCAGATGTACATGAACACCAGGCACAGGATGACGATCAGCATGTAGGGCATCATCCCGGCGAAGATCTGGTTGAGCGTCACGTGCGAGGGCGAGACGCCTTTGAGGTAGAACGCCGACATCGCCACCGGCGGCGACAGGAACGCCGCCTGGAGATTGACCGCCACCATGATGCCAAAGAGGATGGGGTTGATCTGGTACTGGTCCAGCAGTGGAATGAAGATCGGGCAGAAGATCACGATGATCTCGGTCCATTCGAGCGGCCATCCAAGAAAGAAGATGATCGCCTGCGCCGTGATCAGGAACCCGACCGGCGAGAGGTCCATCCCCCGTACCCACCGCTCGATGAGCCCCTGGCCGCCGTGCAGCGCGAATACCCCGGAGAAGAGCGCCGACCCGACAAAGAGCCAGCAGACCATCGCCGTCGTCTTCGCGGTGAGGAAGACCGATTCGTTCAGGTTCTTCCGGAGCGCCGGCGAGGTCCGCAGATTCCAGATCCCCGGCACGAGGGTGCCCAGGAACGTGCCCCCGATGGAGGCCGACACGAGCATGATCACCAGACTCCCTTGCTTGAAGCTGAGCGCGGCGCCAACGATGGCCCCGGCGAGGCTCCACCACCAGACCTGACGCGGGTACTTTGCCATGACCGCCAGAAAGAGCGCGCCGAGCGCACCGATTGCCGCCGACTCGGTCGCGGTCGTGATGCCGAACAGGATCACCGCGAGCACCACGACAGTCAGCACCCCGAGCGGCACCACGGACACGACCAGTTGTCTCAGGATCTCGAGCTGCTCGCCATCCATGCGCCAGTAGTAGAGGCCGAGAAGCAGGGCGGAGAGCGCGGCCAACCCCCAGAACCAGGTGTGGAAGTGCGCCGGGACATGGCTTGCCGATTCGGCCGCGGTCGGCCCGGCCGGCGGCGAGCCCATCGCCTGAGGTGGCGCATCGGCGTCCCGCGGGGTCTCCGCGGTCTCTCCCCCCGTTGCAGCAGCCCCGAGCTCCTGCGGCCTCTCCGGTTCCGCGAGGGAGGACGGCAGGGTGAGCGGTTGGGATCCGCCCTCGGCTGCAGCGGTCACCACCGGCGGCGCATTGTAGATGACGACGTACCACCAGGCCGTGCCGAACGTGGCAACCACCAGCGCCAGTGGCACGACCGCCGTGAGCAGGTTCTTGAGGATGAGGGCATAGCCGCCCGATCGCCCGTCCGGCGTCCTGGCGTCGCCCAGCATACTCGGCCGGAAGACGCTGGCGACGAGGCCGCCGATCACCCGCCGGGACCGGCCGCGCTCCAGCCGCTGGAGCCACTCGGGCACGGCGAGGTGGTACTTGTCCGGCGGCAACTTCGGCGCGATCTTCGGGTTCAGGATCGCCCAGCCGAGGATGTAGATCAGATAGAGGAACGTGAGGAAGAAGCCCGGCAGCATCGCCGCCGCGTAGAGCTTTACGATGGACTGCCCGGCCACCGCCGCATAGACGATCAGCATGACTGATGGCGGGATCAGGATGCCGAGCGTCCCGCCCGCCGTGATCGCGCCCGACGCGAGCCGTACGTCGTATCCGGCGTTCAGCATCGGCCGCATCGCGATCACGCCCATGAGGATCACGACCGCGCCGACGATGCCGGAGGCGATGCCCCAGAAGGCGCAGACCAGAAGCGTGGTCACGGCGAGCGAGGCGGGCAGGCGCCGGAACGCGAGCTGCACGCTGAAGAACATCCTGTCAATCAGCGCCGCGCGCTCGAAGATGTAGCCCATGAACACGAACAGCGGCACCGACAGCAGGACGTCGTTGGTCATGATCCCGTAGGTCCGCTGCACCATCAGGTCGAAGATCTGGTTGTCGTACCAGTGCTGCCCGGGGGCCCAGAACGCAAGGTAGCCGAAGACCATCCCCAGCCCCATCAGGGTGAACGCGGTCGGGAAGCCCATCATGATCGCGATCACGATGAGCCCGAGCATCGTCAGGCCGAGGGCAGGGTCGCTCATGGCGCTCCAAGCTTGCGCTCGACCTCACCGCGGTGGCGGGCGGCCTCCTCGATTGCGTGCGCCGACTCGACCGCGGCGCGCCGCGATTCCTCGTCCACGAACTCGCTGCGGGCGAGTTGCTCCTCGACGACGTCAATCTCCTCGACGTCCCTGGGCCGCTCGGGCCAGACACCGGTGCGCAGGCAGACGACGCAGCGCACGATCTCGGCCACTCCCTGAAGCATCACCAGGGCGCCCGCGATCGGGATCACCGACTTGAAGTGGTAGATGGGTGGCCCCTCGGCGGTCACGGTCGAGTGCTCCCCGATGCGCCACGAGTCGGCGGCGTAGCCATACCCCGCGTAGATCAGCGCGAGGATGCCCGGGAGGAAGAACAGGAAGTAGAGCGCCAGGTCGAGCGCCGCCTGGGTGCGCGGCGAGAGCCGGCTGTACACGAAGTCGGCCCGCACGTGCGCGCCTTGCGCCAGCGTGTAGGCCCCGGTCATCATGAACAGGGTGCCGTACAGCATGTTGTTGAGGTCGAAGATCCAGGCTGTCGGCGCGTTCAGGATGTAGCGCTTGAAGACCTCGATGCAGACCACCAGCGTCAGCGCGACGATCAGCCATGCGAAGGCCTTGCCCGACCAGTAGCTGACGCGCTCGATGGCCCGGACCAGGGGGTGGGCTTTCATGGGTCTCTAAGGCGGACCAGCCATCCGGCGCGCGCGCCGGATGGCTGGTCGGTATGGCCGGCAGGGGTCACGGAGACCTAGCCCTTCTTGCCGAAGTAGTGGTTATAGGCCATGCGCCGGCTGATGTTGGTGTCCAGGTCCCACTTCACCGCTCGCTCGGCGAACCTGCGCTGTGACTCGGCGATCTCCTTGAAAAGCGGGTTCTCCGCCGCCTTCTTCGCCGCGACCTGGTCGAAGATGTCGAGCTGCTTCTGGAGGATCGAATCCGGCGTTTTGTAGAATTTGACCTTGTCCTTGGTCTGCAGCTCGATATAGTCCTGCGAGTAGCGCTGGATCGCCTTCCACGACATGTCGGCCGAAGCCGCCTCCACGGCGTACTCGATCATGTACTTAATCTTCGCCGGCAGGCCGTCGAACTTCGTCTTGTTGAACGTGATCTCGAACCCCTCGGCGCTCTGGTGGTAGCTCTGGAGCATGCACACCTTGGACACGTCGGCGAAGCCAAGGATCCGGTCGGAGGTCGCGTTGTTGAACTCGGCAGCATCCAGCAGCCCCCGGTCCATCGCCGGTACGATCTCGCCGCCGGGCAGCGCGTTCACCGCTGCCCCCAGTCCGGTGAACAAGTCAATCGAGATCCCCACCGTGCGGAACTTGAGGCCCTTCAAGTCGTCGGGCTTGGTGATCGGCTTCTTGAACCAGCCCAACGGCTGGGTGGGCATCGGGCCGTAGGGGAAGGAGACCACGTTGGCGCCGATAGACGCGTAGATCCTGTTGAGCAGCTCCTTGCCGCCGCCGTACTTGTGCCAGGCGAGCAGCATGTTGGCATCCATGCCGTAGGCGGGACTCGATCCCCACATCGCCAGGGCGGTTTGCTTGCCGTAGTGGTACACGAGCACGCCGTGTCCGCCGTCGAGCGTGCCCTTCGACACCGCATCCAGCAGGCCGAAGGCCGGCACCACCGCGCCCGCGGGCAGCACCTCGATCCTCAGTTCGCCGCCGGTCATGTCATTGACCTTATGGGCGTAGTCGAGCGCGTACTCGTGGAAGATGTCCTTGGATGGCCAGGTGCTCTGCCAACGCATGGAGATCGGCCCCTGCGCCTTGATGACCATAGGGAAGCCGAGGGTCGCCGCCCCCCCTGCAGCCACCGCGGCGGCCTTGAGGACGTCGCGTCGTGAAACGCGCTGGGGCTTTTCCTGCCGGTCTACCTTTGGATCGCTCATGCCTCCTCCTCTCGGGTGAAGCCGAAGACCCGGAGACGGGACAGCCTCGTCCCGCCCGCGGTCTTGCGGCGAGTCCTTTCCGCCCGACCCCCCTACCCCCGCCTCGCGGTTCCAGGCCTAGCAGGAGAGTCGAAGAAGTAAAATGCCGTTTGGATGACCGCGATCATGCTACCGTCCCGATCGGATTGTCAAGCGTTTTTTCTTGATTCCGCGATGCGAAAATGCCCACCGGACCCCGGGCGAGGAGGGCAGGGTACTGCCGCAATCTTACAAATTTCCGCAACCAGAGCGGGAGGTTTCGAGGAGTCGGGACCGTCGATTCCGCCGGGGGCTGTAAAGCTCTTAAGGGGCCTCTTCGACCCGGATGGTGAGATAGAGATCCCCCTGGGCCCCCTGGGCTCCGGAGTCTCCCTTGTCCCTGAGACGGAGGCGGGTGCCGGTCCGGACACCAGGCGGGACGGTGACCAGGAGCTCTTCCCGTTGTCCGTTTCTCAGAACAGCAATCGGTTTCTTGATCCCTTGGCGGGCCTCATCACCCGTCACCGAGAGTTCCGTGAAGAGATCAGGTCCCTGAGTTGTGACCCAGTCGCCTCGGAAGAGGCCGGTCAGGAAGCCTTTGAGCCTCCGCCCCGCCTCCTTGAGGAGACCGCCAGTCAGCGCAGGCCGATCGGGCGCTTGCCGTTCGACAGGCTCACGGCGGAACGTTCTCGAGAAGACGGCCCCGCCTGGCCGCATGACGAACACGCCGCCAAAGACGAATCTGCGTCCTCCGAATAGGGTCTGCTGGAAGAAC
>JBOGSE010000479.1:0-4145 GCA_050694895.1 bacterium
CCAGGCTGTCGGGGCGCACCGAGTTGTACACGTGGTTGGCCGCGACGATGCTGGCGGCGCCGGGCATGTTCTGGATGACCACCGTGGGATTTCCCGGCAGAGTCTTCTCGAGATACCTGCCGACCAGGCGCGCCATGCGATCGTACCCGCCGCCGGGCGGGTATCCTACGACGATCGTCAGGGTCTTCCCCTGAAAGGCAGCCGGCGGTGGCGCCGCCCACGCTGGGACCGAGATCAGTAGCGCCGTCGCCAGCAGCCATACACACGCGGTCCGCATCCCGCACCTCCTCGCTCATTCGGAATGATACCCCAGCACGGCAGAGGATTGCATTCCAGGTATTGCACGCGCTACGCCGGGGAGTGTCCGTAAAGCCTGAGGCCGGGCATTCCGCCAATCGCCGCGTAGAAGACCGCTCCCGTCACCCGCGGGGGCTCTCCTTCCAGACGGAAGTAGCGTATCTCAAACCGCTCACGCAGCCGCGGTTCGTCCGCCAGGGCGGCCCACGCGGCCCGCCAGTGGTGGCTCTTGGAAAGCCGATCCAGCGGCTCCCCGTCGAACATCAGCGTGACTTCGCGGGCCGTGGCGACCGCGAACCCCTCGTGCTCGATCACCGCGTGCAACTCTGAGAGGGTCCAGAATCGGAACTGCGGGCCGTGAGTGCGCCGAAAGACATCTTCAATGAAGCGATGCAGCCTCATGTCGAGCTCATCGCGCGCCTCGCGAAGAACAGGGTCCAGGATGACCAGCCGGCCGCCGTCCTTGACCACGCGGCGGGCCTCGCGCAGCGCCGCTGACGGATCGCCCAGATGGTGCAACACATTTGCAAAGACGACAACGTCGACGGCGCCGTCGCGCACGGGCAGCGATTCGGCTACGCCGCGGATCAGGCGCGCGTTGTCGGTATCGTTGAGTTTCTGGCGGGCCCACCCCAGGAGCGTCGGTGAAGGATCCAGCCCGATAAACTGCCCGGTGGGGACCTTGGGGAAAACGCGAACCGCGACCCTGCCCGTGCCGGTTCCGACCTCCAGCACCTTTTCGGAACCGCCAAGCTCAAGAAGGCCGTCGAGCGAGGCCGCCATCTCGGGATGGAGGGGCCTGCGGTCGAGGCTTTCCGCATACTCGGGCCGGTCGAAGCGGGTCCAGAGCGCCATAGACTGACGCGCCCGTCGCGACCACGTCATCCCGGGCGAATCACGACATCGACCAGGGCCGGCACGCGCTGATCCTTGACCAGCCTGACGGCCTGCGTAAGTGCCGGACCGATCGCGGCCGGATCGGTGATGGGGCCTTCGCCATGCATCCCAAACGCCCGGGCCATATCCGCGATGTCTACCGGCGGGTCTTCCAGCCGGATGCCGATGACCCTGTTCTCCACGGGCCGCCCCCGCGCGCGTGCGATCAACTCCTGGTGCACCTCATCGTTGCCGTATGTGCGATTGTTGCACACGACGAAGAGAATCGGGATGCGGTGGTGCGCCGCGGTCCACAGGGCCTGCGGGGTGTAGAGAAGGTCGCCGTCGGGCTGCAGCGCGACGCAGAGCCGGCCGTCGTCGCGGTGCGCGAGCGCGGCCCCAAGCGCCGCCCCCGGTCCGTAGCCGAGACCCGCGCCGCCGCTGTACCCGAGATACTGATCGGGCCTCGTCCAGTCCCACAGCCGCCGCGCCCAACCGTCCAACACGCCGTGGACCAGGACCCAATCCTCACCCTTGACGGCATTCCAGACTTCGGCGGCCAATCGAGCGGGGGCGATGGGCACATCGCGCCACTGCCGTTCCGCCTCCGCGCGCGCTTCCCGTCGCAGCGTATCGTGCTGCGCGCGCAGTTGCTCCCCTTGGGTGCGAC
Source organism: bacterium (assembly GCA_050694895.1). Taxonomy (GTDB): domain Bacteria; phylum Sysuimicrobiota; class Sysuimicrobiia; order Sysuimicrobiales; family Humicultoraceae; genus JBQTJP01. The sequence goes on from JBOGSE010000479.1 coordinate 1,844, forward strand.
GGGTATCGGTGTCGCGTCCCGACGCGTTGTCGCGGAGTTCCCTGCGAAGACGCTCCACAAGCGCAGGAAGCGCCAGCGACGTGTCGGCCAGAATCGGCACGTCCACCGACGTGATCCGTTGATAGTCGGCAACCCAGCTGCGGGTCGACAGATCGGCAAGCGTGATGTGGATGACTTTCGCTGCCGTGGACACGATCGGCTCGGCGCGTCTGGTGGTACGGTCGGTCCGTGACAGCGTGCCGTACAGATCCATGACATCGAGCGCGAGAATGACGTCGGCCGAGACGAGCATCTCGGCATCTGCTCCGGTCAGATCAAGCGGGTGGGTGTTGGGGAAGTTGAAGCGGCCGTGCCCGTAGAGGTCGATCACCGGAGCCGCCAGTATCTCGGCGAGTTCGACCAACGCTGTGACCGCGCCGGGATTTCTCCCCACGTACTCGGCAACGATCACCGGGTGCTCGGCGCGTGCGAGCAACCGCGCGGCCTCCTCGAGGGCGCCGTCATCAGCCGCCAGGCGTGTCGGCGGCTGATAGCGCCCGACCGGCGGCACCGCGATCTCCTCGCCTACCGGCATCTCCTGGAGGGCCGCATCAAAGCACACATAGACCGGGCCCGCCGGTTCGGTGACGGCGATGCGGTGAGCGCGCAGCAGAGATTCCGGAATCGAAGCGAGGCTCGCCGGCTGATCATCCCACTTGACGAAATCGCGCACGGCCTGGCCCTGCACCAGCGCGGTATGGATCCAGTCGATCCAGGGACGGCGCTGCTCGACGGCCATCGGCCCGGTGCCGCCCAGCACCAGCATCGGCACGTGGTCGCACCAGGCGTTGAAGATCGCCATGCTGGCGTGTTGCAAGCCCACAATGTCGTGAACGATCGCGGCCATGGGTTTGCCCGCGGCCTTCGCGTACCCGTGCGCGATCGCGACGGCGATCTCCTCGTGAGCGCACTGGATGAGCTCGGGCGTGTGGTTGCCACCGTAGTTCACGATGGAATCGTGCAGACCGCGGAACGTCGCGCCGGGGTTGAGGGCCGCATACTCGATGCCGAGCGCCTTCAGCACGTCAACGATGAGATCTGATCCGTACGCCGCGCGCAGCGCCAGGCGGCTGGCGCCGCCCACCCTCGAGGGATCCATGCAAGACATGTTAGAGATCGGACGAGCGTTTTCCCGCAGTGACGCGTCCGGGGTAGTGTCAAGAGTTTTGTGTACTTTCCCGCCAGAGAGGACGACCCTGCCATTGTTCATTCAGGTAGTGCGCGATCGCATAGATGATACGGTCGCAGCTGGCATCGTTGGTGAAGCAAGTCATGGGACGGGTCCGGCGCCGGACTTCGCGAAACGCGCGTTCAATCGCATTGGTGGTCCGGACGCGACGCCAATCGCGTTCTGGCACCTGGTAGTAAGCGAGGAGGGCTTCCCAGTCCCGGAGCACGCACTGGACGGCGTGAGGTGCGACGCGCTGCCACGCACGTACCCATCGGTGCAGAGCGGTCTGGGCGGCTGTGCGTGATGAGGCCTCATAGATGCGGCGGGCGAGATGCAGACAACCCTCGCGATCCCGCACGCGCAGGCGCTGCGCGACATTGCGCAGGACATGGACCCAGCAGGCCTGACGCGGCACGGTGGGATAGACGAGGTCGAGGGCGGCGTGCAGTCCGCGGTGGCCATCGGTGGTGATCAACTGCAAGACCTGGCCAGTGAGACCGCGACAGGCGAGGTTCATCAGGAAGGCTTCCCACGTGCCTTGGCTCTCGGTCTGCACGAAGCGATAGTCGATCAGGTGCCGGCGGCCCGTCGTCGTGATCCCATACGCGACGAGGACGCAGCGACGCCGCGTCCCATCAGGGGTTTTGACGCGCAGACGCAGTCCGTCGAGGAGGAGATAGCGGTAGTGATCGCGCGGCGGGCGCCGATGCCAGGCGGTGACGGCCTGGTCGAGGGTGCGCGTAATGCTCGAGACGGTGGAGGCGCTGATGGTGTCGCCAAGGAGGTGAGCGAGAGTGGGGCCGACGCGCCGGGTGCTGATGCCGGCGAGGAAGACGGCCTGGATGAGACGATTCACGGGCGCCGTGCGTTGCTGGTAGCGGGGGATCGTTATCGGAACAAAGCCGCGCAGGCGGCAGCGGGGGATCTCCAGATCGGGGATGGTGCCCCAGGTGGTCGTAAGGCGTCGGCGATAGAGCCCATTGCGAAAGCCCCGCCGCCCGGCCCGGCGCTCAAAGCGCTCGGCGCGAAGATAGGCTGTGAGCTCCTCGTGCATGCGATTCTGCAAGAGGAGTTTGACGGTGCGTTTTAATT
>JBOGSE010000480.1:0-2712 GCA_050694895.1 bacterium
GAATCGATTGCGCGGCCAAAGCCACCGCTTTGAGCCCGCTGCCGCATACCTTGTTGATGGTCATACACGGCACCGAGTGCGGCAGACCCGCGCCCAGCGCCGCCTGCCGCGCCGGGTTCATGCCGACCCCCGCGGTCAGGACCTGGCCCAAGATCACTTCCTCGATGTCCTCGGGTTTAATCCCGGTCTTGGACAAGAGCGCAGAGATCACCTTCGCGCCCAGCGTCGCCGCCGGAATCGTCGCGAGCGTTCCCCCAAAGGTTCCTATGGCCGTCCGGCCGGCGGCCACAATAACTACGTTTTCATCCATTTAGTTCTCCATACTGACACCGCGTTCGCGGCACTGACACAAAGTATTACTCGGGCGCTTCAGGTCAGCCGCGACGCTCGAGGCGCAGTCGTACAGCAAATTTAGACCTTGCTTAGACCCTGCTGTCTATCCGGGTGAGCAGGAGGATCGCTGCGCTGCAATAAGCAGCGTAACAAAGTACGCTCGGAGAATCTAGTGGGACCCTCTTTCAGACTCCAGCGCCCAGCGGGTTGCTTCGAAGGAGAGCTCCGTGGTGTTCGAAAGCTGCAGCTTCTGTCTAAGCCGCCCGCGGTAGGTATCCACTGTGCTCGGGCTCAGGTGCAGTAGCGACGCGATCTCGCGCGTCGTCCGGCCCGCTCCCATCAACCGGAAGACCTCCAGCTCGCGATCGGAAAGCCCCTCGATGGGGGTTCGCTCCAGGTGCGTGTTGCCGCTTCGGGCGCGCAGGAGGATGCGCTTGGTCAGGGCCTCGCTGAAATAGAGCCGATCGCTTCGGAGCGCAAGGATCGCCTCGCGCGGGACTCGGCCTGCTTGCTGACAAAGCCGCTCGCGCCGGCGCGCAAGGCACGTCCCCCATAGACGCGTTCCTCATGCATGGTCGCGACGATGGTCTTGGTGCGCGGATGGTGCTTTCGGATCCATTTGATGAGATCCAGCCCGTTGGCCCGCTTGAGGACGAGGTCAACGATCACGATGTCGGGTGCTAGCGCATCGATGCGGCGCCTGGCATCGGGCGCGTCTTCCGCCTCACCGCAGACTTCCACACCCGGTTCCTGCCGGAGGAGCGTACGGATCCCGTCGCGGACCAGCGGGTGATCGTCGACGATGAGCACGAGCACCGGGCGCCGCGCTCTTGGCTCCGCTCGTTCTACGGGATTGACCGCAGCGGGGGAAGTGACCTCAGCGGGCGCCACCGTCCGCACCCTTGGGTATAAAACAGGAAACCCGCGTCCCGCCCTCGGGCGGAGACTCGATCTGGAGGACGCCGCCCGACAGGGCACAGCGGTGGCGCATGATGTCCATGCCGAAACCGCGCCCGGACTTGGCGCTCTCGGGCGTGATCCCGACCCCTTGGTCGCGGACCGAGACGTGGACCCCGTCACGGTCCTCCAGGCGGATCACGATCTCCTCGACCCCCGCGTGCCGGGCCGCATTATGTGCCGCCTCGCTGGCGATGAAATAGAGCTGCGTGGCCGCGAAATCGTTCTCCGCCTGCGGGCGTCCCTGCGCTTCGACGCGGCACCGGATCCCGTACAGATCGGTGACCTCCCGGGCCAGGGCTTCCAGGGCGATGCAGAGGCCCCCTGCGTCCACCTCGGCGCGTAACAGACCCCCCGCGACGCTGGCGATCTGCGTCTTGGCCCGATCCACCATCGATTCCAGCCTCTTGGCGGTGTCCGCACCGGGCGTGCCGGCGTGGAGCTCGCTCGCGAGCGCCGCAGCCAGCATGCCGATAGCGCTCATCTGCTGCCCGAGCGCATCGTGCAGCTCACGGCCCAGTCGTTGCCGCTCCTTCTCGGCCAGCTCGGTTATGGTCCATTCCAGGCGCTTGCGCTCGGTGATGTCCTGGACCACGCCGACGAAACGCACCGCCTCATCGCCCTCGTAGAAGAAGCGGCCCAGGGCCGAGAGCCACCGTGGCTCGGCCTCGGGGCCCCGCAGAATGCGGTGCTCCGAGGCAAAAAGCGAACGCTCGCAGCGCGCCTCTTCGAGCTCGCGCTCGACCCGCTCCCGGTCTCCGGGATGGATGCGGGAGCGCCACATCTCCATCGTGGCCTCCCCTCCCGAGACGGCCTCATAGTCCATGATCTCGAAGTGGTTCTTGGACCAGCGCCCCGTGCCGGTCCTGAGATCCAGGTCCCAGCTACCCATGCCGGTGCCATGCACCGCGAGGCTCAGCCATTCTTCGCTCTCGCGCAGGGCCGCGTTGGCCGCCTCGAGCTCCGCCGTGCGTTTGCGCACGCGCTCGTCGAGGTCCTCAGCTAGCCGCTCGAGGGCCCGCTCATGCTCCTTGGCGTTGGTGACGTCGTCGAAGGTGATGACCACACCGACGATGCGGGCATCCTCGGTGCGATAGGGGAGGATGCGCCGCAGGTAATGACGCCCCTCGGTGGCGTCCACCTCCCGCTCGATCGGCGCGAGCTGCTGCAGGACGCGTTCGGCGTCGGCCAGAAGCTCCGGATCGGTGAAGTTCAGTGCGAAGTCACGAATGGGCCGGCCGACATCGCTCTCGATCACGCGCAACAGCCGCTTGGTGGCCGGGGTGAAACGCTTGAGGCAGAAGCCTCGGTCCAGGAACACGGTCGCGATGTCCGTGCTCGCCAAGAGATTGTTGAGGTCGTTGTTGGTCGCTTCCAGCTCCGTGACCTTCTGCTCGAGCTGGTTGTTGACGGTCTGGATCT
>JBOGSE010000481.1:0-6129 GCA_050694895.1 bacterium
CCGGAGAGCCCGTTCTTTACGCGCGCGACGGGCGACGATATTCGGGGTCGCGAGTCGGAGGCCGACCGCAACCAGTACTACGCCGACGTCGCCGCGAGCGTCCAGCGTCTCACCGAAGAGATTCTGCTCAAGATGGTCGCGCATCTTCACCGGCAGACGGGACTCACGCACCTGGTGATCGCCGGCGGCGTGGCGCTCAACAGCGTGGCAAACGGACGCATCATGCGCGAGAGTCCATTCGAGCAGGTCTATATCCAGCCCAACGCGGGGGACGCGGGAGGGGCGCTCGGGGCGGCCCTGTACGCCTGGCACGTCCTGCTCGGACATCGCCGGCGCTTCACGATGGAGCACGCGTACTATGGAGAGGGCTTCACCGACGCCGCGGTCCGGCAGTTTCTGATCGACCAGAACATCCGGTACGAGTATCTGCCGGCGCACGAGCGGCTGGCCGACCGGCTGGTGGACGCCATGACCCGCGAACAGGTGGTGGGGTTCTTCCAGGGGCGGTTCGAATGGGGACCGCGGGCACTGGGCAACCGATCGATCCTTGCCGATCCCCGGTCGGCGGCCATGAAGGATATCGTGAACACGAAGATCAAGTTTCGCGAGCCCTTCCGCCCGTTCGCCCCGGTGGTGGGCGAGGAGGATGCTTCCACGTACTTCGATATGGGGAAGGCGATCGGACAGTATCCTCAGCGGTTCATGCTGATGGTCAGTCCGGTCCGGCCCGACCGTGGAGGCGAGATCCCCGCGGTGAACCACATGGGGACCGGCCGGCTGCAGACTGTGCAACGTGAGTGGAACCCCATTTACTACGATATCGTGCGGCGCTTCGGTCAGGCCACCGGCGTGCCAGTGTTACTCAACACGAGCTTCAACCTCCGAAGCGAGCCGATCGTCTCCACGCCCCAGAACGCCTATCACACTTTTATGAACAGCGAGATCGATCTGCTGTGTCTGGGTCCGTTCCTCGTCAGGAAGGCCTCCTAGCCGACGAGGTCGCGCCGTCACTGCGCCGCCCGCGGCTGCGGGCCAGGCTCGCACGCGGCGCAAAGATCGGTGGTGCCTGGCTGGCGATCCTCGCCATCGGTCTGGCCGGCGTCGAAGTCTATATCCGCAGGACGCGGCCCCATCCGTACTTCTACGAGCTCGATCACCTCAAGGTCTACAATCGGAAGTTCTATGAGCAGAGGCGGTCGTACTTCGAGAACTGGCCGATTCCGCTCGAGCTCTTCGACGCGGACACACCCACCCCACGCTACCTGTTCAAACCCAATCTCAGAATGGCGGTGCGCGGCCGGCGTCTGGAACCCGTGCGGCCGGGCGAGCCGGCGTATCGATCGACGAACTCCTGGGGATTCCGCGGGCCTGAGTTCGCGGTCCAGAAGCCCCCAGGCCTCCTCCGGATCGTGTGCCTGGGCGCCAGCACGACCGAAGGCAGCCACGGTGACCTGGAGACCTATCCACGTTTTCTTCAGCAAGAGCTCAACCGCATGTATCCCGGAACACGCATCGAGGTGCTCAACGCGGGCCACCACGGCCAGCAGATCGCGGACTTGCTGGAAATCCTCAGACTGCGAGTCCTCCCATTGGACCCCGACGTTGTCATCTTCTACGAAGCCGCCAATGACATCAGGTTCAACGAGTTTAGCCGGATCGACCGCTCGTGCAGGCCCCGCACCTGTCTGCAAAAGGGGTATCAAGGCGCGGTGGCCGGCCTCCACCGGCGGAGCATGCTCGTCCGTCGCGTTGCGCATGCCGGGCGCGTAGACCTACCTCAACGCCCGCTCTGGCACCGCTTCGATGAGACCATGCCCAAGCCGGCGGCCGTGCATTACCGGAGCATGCTGCGGCAGATCGCCCGCGAAACCCTCGACCACGGCTCGCGCGTCGTCCTCTCGTCCTTTGTCACGGTCGCGCGTGAGGGTCTTGTCGTCCGCCGCGACGACAACCCATTGCTGTTCGACCACCTCCACAACAAGCGCTATCCCTTCACCCCCGGGGAACTGGAGCGCGTTCACGCCCATTACAATCGCGTGGCCCGAGAAGTGGCCCAGGAGTTCGGCATCCCGTTTGTCGATGCCGCAGCCGAGTTCCCGCGCGATGTGCGGTACTTTCCCTACGACACCATCCACCTCAATCCGGAGGGAAACCGTCTTCTAGCCGGGCTCTTCGCCCGGACGGTGGGGCGCAGCGTCTTGCCGGGTCTCCTGACTCCAGCCGCGAGATAGTTACGGCAGCTCTTCCCAGGCCGCGACCCACGCGACCACAGGCGAATCGGGCGCCGCGCGCAGGCCGGGTGTGCCGAGGACCGCGGGATCGTAGCGGATCACCGCCGTGGCGGCGACGTTCCGGAAGGAAAGGCCGCGGTCCGTGCTGATCGCGGCCCCAACGATGTCGGCGCGCGCGCCAGGGCCGAGATCGATGACCCGGCTGACGTACACCAGGCCGTGAGCCCGCAGGCGCGCACCCTGCGTGATCACCAGGGCGCCACCGTCCAGTACGATCAGTCCCGGCAACGAGCGGGTCGGGGCCGAGTGGGTGACCTCGAGCGCCGCGCCTCCCCGCAGCACCACCGTTCCTTCGGTGACGAGCGAGCCGCCGTGGATGTCAATCCGCTCCCCGTCGGTGAGCGCCAGACCGCCGCCGATGTAGACGACCCCGAAGAGCCTCCTCTGGCGAAGGCCCGTTCGAAAGTAGGTGAGCAGTTGCCCGAACTCAGCGGGGGTGTACACGCTGTCGCGCTTGCGGGATAGGACCAGATCGCCCAGGAACTCACCCGCCGCCTTGTGGAGGGCGGCATTGGAGGCATTGGCGGCTGCCATCTCCCTGAACAGGCTGCGGTCGACCTCGGGCGGTGGAGGGAACGTCTCGGTCCGCAGCACCACGCCTTCGACGTGAATGCCCATGCCGCGCAGCTGCTCGAGATCGAACCGCCGGCGCTCCTGGCCCACCAGCAGTTCGGCCCCGGACGCGAGGAGAAGCCGTACGGGCCCTGGCGGCGGCAGCGCGGCGGGGTCGCTCACTCCAGCGGGTGCGTCGACCGGACCCGGCAGGATCTGGGGACGGAGCGCCGGATCATTGATCGAGACCTCTGTGGTTCCAAACCAGATGCCGTGCGCCGCCGCAATGTGAATCCACGGGCGGTCGCCGATGCCCGCGCCGTACGGCAGGATGAACGCCCCGGCCGGCGGCTGTTCGAACCGAACGATGCTGACGCCGTGCAGCGCCGCGAGCAGCGCCGGAGACGCCAGGTACACGCGGGCGCGCAGCCGCCGGGTCACGCCGGCGACCTGGCCGGCGCTGGTGATCAGCACCGCACCGTCCCGCTCATCGTCGATCGACACGGTGAACTGGCCTTCGAGCGGACCCGCCCGGTAGGTCTCGATGTGGGCCGACGGTCGCCACGTCCGTCCGGGTGTTTTGCCGTCGGGGGCGACAGATTCGAGGATCGCCATCGCCCGGTGCACCCCCGCCTCGGCCGCTGCGGCCGCCGCGGCCAAACGGTAGCGGCCCCCGGCGCGGGTCTGCTGCTGGTTCATGAACCAGATGAACGATCCCGAGGACAGCGTGACCGCGAGCATGATGACGATCACGAGGAGCAGTGCCGCACCCCGCGCGCAGCGGGCGGCTGCTCGGACGCGGCGGAGCGCTGAGCGCGTCCTCACGGATTTCGGGGCGCGGCCGTGGCGCGCGCCTGCGCGGTCGCGCGGCCTCGCTTCACCTCGACCATGATGGTGACGCCGTTGGCCACCTGGGCGGCATCGATTTGGACGACGCCCGTCGCCACCACGCGGCCCTCGCGCATCGTGATGCGGCCGCCCTCCTCGGGGACGACGAGCTGCCGGACGACGTCTCCCCGGCTTTGGCGAAACACGTACACAATCCAGGATGTGCCCGCGGACAGATCGGCCGGCGCCGCTGACGCGATGGACAATATCGTCTCACCGTCTTCGATCTCGATCTTCGGCCGGATGGTGACGCTGGGTGCCTGACTGGCGTTGCGGACGTCGCGTGCGATGATGTCGACAAGCGTCGAGGCCTGCACCTGCGCTTCCCGGAGTTCCTGGCCTCGGCGCCACGCGTTCAGGCTGAAGACAAACAACGACCCGACCAGCGCGACAACGACCCCCGCCAGCGCGAGTGTGACGGCGATCTCCATCAGGGTGTAGCCGCGCTGTTGTATGCGTCTCATGGGTCTCATTGCGGTATTCGCGCACCGCGGTATTCGGGTTTGACTCATGGACTCCTGGGCAGACTCATCGATTTTGGCTTGGGTAGTATTCTTACAGGACCGCCACTGCCGCTTTCATCCACATCCCTGTGCTACGGTGAGTCCTAAGACCAACACCCCGGGAGGTCCCATGGGCCGACGAATCGGACAGGTGATGCTCAACGCCTGGATAGGCGTCGGAATCACTCTCTTGATCCTGAGCCTCCTCGAGGGCGTCACCAGAGTGGGCATCGCAGCGCGCGCGCGCTGGACGTCCGCCGCCGTACCGGCGGCCGCCGATGTGCTCCCCGTCGCCGACGCTGCTCCGCTCCCAGCCTGGGCTGCGGAATACAACCGCGAGGATGAAGACTCGAGCCAGGTCGAGTGGCGCCCGTATGTCTACTGGCGCAGGAAGCCCTATCGCGGAACGTACATCAATGTGAACGCGGCCGGGATCCGGCGTACGTGGAACCGTACCGCCTCCGCTTCCCCCACGCAGCTCAAGATCGCCATGCTCGGGGGTTCAATGATGTGGGGCATGGGTGCGCGCGATGAGTTCACCATTCCGTCGCTGGTCTCAAAGAAGCTGCCCGGACGCTTGTCGCCAGGCGTATGGGTGACGAACTTCGCAGAGATCGGGTATGTGAGCACACAGGAAGTAATCGGGCTGGTGCGGGAACTGCAAAGCGGGCATGTCCCGGACGTCGTGGTGTTCCTTGATGGCGTCAACGACACAGGCGCCGCCTTTCAGAGCGGTGTGGCAAGCATCCCCTATGGCGAGCAAAACAGGACCACGGAGTTTAACTCCCGGACCCGCCTGAACTTCGTCGAGGGCTTCCTCAAGCACCTGGCGCTGTATCGATTGAGCCAACGGACGACCGGGTTCGTGAGGGGCCAGCGCTTCGAGCACGCGCCCCTGCTCCGGGCCGGGATTTCCAACGATGTCGTGGCCGCTTATCTGTGGAATGTCGCCATCGTTACCGCACTGGCCAATGACTTTGGCTTCCGGGCCTTTTTCTTCTGGCAGCCGACGGTTTTCTCGAAGAAACGCCTATCGCCGTGGGAGCACCGGGTCGCTGAGCGGTTTCAGCGCAGGTACCCCACGGCGGTACCGTTCTACAACGATGTCTACAGGATTCTGGGCGAGCGGGTACGAACCGGCAGCCCTGCGAATGTCTACGACCTTTCGAGCGTCTTTGACGAAGAGCCCGGGACAATGTTCTTCGATCCGATCCACCTGCTGGAGGAAGGAAACGACAAGATTGCGGACGCAATCGTCCAGGCGTTGCTGAAGGCGGGGCCCCTGGAAAGACGTTGACTGCGGACGCTGAACAGCCCCCGCCATTGCCGCGCTATGTCTAGGATCACTCGGGGGCGAGGGTGCGTGCACCATGGTAGTGTCAAGAGTTTTGCGTACTTTTCCGCCAGAGAGGACGACCCTGCCATTGTTCATTCAGGTAGTGCGCGATCGCATAGATGATACGGTCGCAGCTGGCATCGTTGGTGAAGCAGGTCATGGGACGCGTCCGGCGCCGGACTTCGCGAAACGCGCGTTCAATCGCATTGGTGGTCCGGACGCGACGCCAATCGCGTTCGGGCACCTGGTAGTAGGCGAGGAGCGCTTCCCAGTCTCGGAGCACGCACTGGACAGCGTGAGGCGCGACCGGACGCCAGGCGCGGACCCACCGATGCAGAGCCGTCTGGGCGGCCGTGCGTGATCGAGCCTCATAGATGCGGCGGGCGAGGTGGAGACACCGCTGGCGATCCCGTACGCGCAGGCGCTGCGCGACATTGCGCAGGACATGGACCCAGCAGGCCTGACGGGCGACAGTGGGGTAGACGAGGTCGAGGGCGGCGTGGAGCCCGCGGTGCCCATCGGTGGTGATCAACTGCAAGACCTGGCCAGTGAGACCACG
>JBOGSE010000482.1:0-2460 GCA_050694895.1 bacterium
GACATGAAGAACCTGTTGGCCTCAACAACCACCTCCCCCAACTTGTACGTCTTCATCTTGAATGCGCGGCGGTTCGTATCGACCCGGCAGATGGCGTGGTTGCGGTCGAAGCTGAACTGTTCCTCAAGGGGGACGGTCAACAGGCCGGTCGCGGGGTCGGGCATCAACTTTACATTGACGCCTCCTCCGGAGGCGGTGTTATAGGAGAGCTGTCTGACGCGGTCCTGAAGTTTCTTGGCCTCGCTCTCCAGCGACGCGAGGCGCCCGCGATCCGCCCGGAATACCAACGAAGCGGCAACGAGGGCGATGGCGGCCAGAATGAGGTATCCCGCGCGGGGCATGGAGGCGCTCCTCACTGCACCGGCCGTACGAAGATCCCGACCGGGTTCGTGCCGAGAGAGACGCGCAGCACGACCTTGCCGGTGCGAGCGTCGAGTACGGCCACCGCGCCTTCCCGGCTGAGGGCAGCGTACACAAACGTCCCCGCCGGGTGCACGCCCAGCTTATCCGGGCTGGTGCCCACCCGGGCACGCCACACTTCCTTGAACGTCTTCGTGTCGTTCGCCATCACGACAGTATCGGCCGCGTGGCCGGTGAAGTGCAGCGTCCCGTCCGGGCTGAATGTGCCGACGATCGGCGTGCGACCGGCCGGGAGTCGCTTCACAACTTGCAGCGTGCGCGTGTCGAGGATCGTCAGGCTGTGCCCCGTCCGCTCCTGGACCCAGACGTGGCTCCCACCGGGCGAGGCGGTGAGCATGAAGGGCAGGGTGTCCGAGAACTTCCGCGTCCGCAGCGTCTGTAGCGAGGACGGGTCCAGACTGAGCACCTCGTTGCCGTCGTTCGTGGGGACGAAGGCGCGCTCGATCCCGTCCGGGCCGGTCGCTACGTCCATATCGCAGGCCACTCCCGTCCCCGTGAGGACTTTCACGGTCCGCTGAACCGTCACCGTCTTGCTGTCGATGGCGACAACCTCCCCGGACGCGTGCTTGCTGACCAGGACGCGCCCCTGCTTCGACGGTTTGCCGATGTAGAGGGTGACCGCGTCCTTCCCCAGGGGGATGCGCCTGGCGATCTGGAGGGTGTTGAGATCGAGCAGGACGACCTCCACGTCGTTCGTGTCGGGGTTGCGCATCCCGAGCCACAGGTGCAGGCCGTCGGAGTAGTTGTTGTCGTCGTTCCAGGTCCATGAGGTCATCTGGGGGATGTCGGCCGTCTTCACCACTTGGTGCGTCCGCGTGTCAATCACGCTCAGGTGCGGGGAGCTGTTGCTCAAGACGATCACCTGTGCTCCCACCGCCCGCGCCGGCGAGCCTGTGGCCAGCGCGGAGGCCAGCAGGAGGCCGAGCAATATCACCATGATGGATCTCATCGCGTTGACACCTCCTGCGCGGTCTGCCGATAGAGCCTGATCTGCCACTCACCGCTCCCTGCTGGCTCGACGTCCATAGCGAAGCCGTAACGGTCGGCCACCATGCGGATGGTCTCGATCGCTGGCGGATGGTCCACCAGCACCACGAGTTCATCACCTTCCGGAAGCCGTTCCAGGGCCTCCAGCGTCTTCTGCATCGGATACGGACAGGTTTCTCCACGCACGTCCAGGAACATCAGGCACCTCCCCTATGGGATCCGCCGGACAATCTGCAGACCGAGATAGGCACCGCCCGCCAGCGCCGCCGCGAACAACCAGCCGTTGAGGGCCAGGGACGGGATAGCCGAGAAGAACTGGCCGACCGTGCAGCCCAGGGCGATGCCGGCGCCGTAGCCCATCACCAGTCCTCCCCCAAGCGACTGCAGGTAGCGTACCGGGTTCCGCGGCCGGCGGATCTTGAACTCATGAGCCAGCAGCGCCGCGATCAGCGACCCGCCGACCAGCCCGACGTTGAGCAGGAACGTGTGAGAGAGAATCCCGCCGCCGGTTTTGATGGCGCACGCCGCGAGGTCTTCGGTACCTTCCAACCGGCCCGGCGCCAGGCCGACGAGCCCCGCAGCGGCATTTGCCCAGCGCGACACTTCGCCGACCACGCGCCAGGGCATGTGCGTGTTGTACGAGAGGACGTTGAGAAATCCGATCACCACGCCCCCGACCGCCGCCGGCCATCCACGGCCGACCACTGCCTGGACCAACGCGCCTAGCTTCTGCCCAAACGTCTCGGCCCGCTCTGGCGGCGGCTGTTCCTGCACGCCTATCCCGCCCTTCGACTCGATCCAGAGGACCAGGACGTAGGCCCCGAGCAGCGCCCCAAGGGTGAGGACCAGCGCACCGCCATAGCCGAGATATCGGGGGAGCCAGACCACCGGAGCGTCCTTGATAATGGAGTGCCACCACCAGTTCCAGGTGTGACCGGCCACCACCAGCCCGCCCATGATCCCGGCGAAGCTCACCCACGAGGCCAGGTAGCCTTCCCCCATCCGGTAGAGCGATCCCGACACGCATCCGCCGGCCACGACCATGCCGATGCC
>JBOGSE010000483.1:0-4595 GCA_050694895.1 bacterium
GCACCACCACACCTTCACCCATGACTGGCGACCGTGCCAGCCACCGAGCCACAAGGGATCACGCCACGCCGACCCGATCAACAACGACCAGGTCAACAACTTGATCAACTTACGCTACGTGGCATTGGGTGTAGGCGGCTTCGAGGGCCTTGCGTTTGGCCTCGGTGGAGGCGCGGGCGTAGATCTCGGTGGTGGTCAGATCGACGTGCCCGAGGATGTCGCGGATGTAGGGCAGCGGCACGCCTGCCTCGTAGAGATGCATCGCCTTGCTGTGGCGCAGGACGTGCGGGCTGACGTCGGCGGCGGCCAGCGCCGGGTCGTCGGTGCGAGTCTGGTATTTGTCGAGGATCCAAGTGATTCCGCCGCGGCCGAGTTTCGTGCGGTGCTGGTTGGTGAACAGCGGATGGTTGTTGTGGCCGGGCTGGTCGAGGCCCTGTTCAGCCTGGTAGGCGCTTAGCAGAGCCGCGGTGTTGCCGCCGAGCGGGACGTGGCGGGTCTTGCCGCCCTTGCCCGTCAGCACGGCCAGTGCCGGGGGTTGCAGGCGGATATCGTGAACGGTCAGGTCGGCGAATTCGGAAACCCTGGCCGCCGTGTCGTAGAGGGTGGCCAGCAGGGTCGCGTCCCGGCGGCCTCGCCGGGTGGACCGGTCGGGTTGAGCGAGCAGACAGCGGGTCTGGGTGACGGTGAGGTGGCTCACGCGCGGTTGCGCTGTGCGTTTCGAGGGGACGGCGAGGATGTCCTGGCAGGCGACCATCCTGACTGGGTCCTCCGATTGCAGCCAGCGGAAGAACGAGCTGACCGCGGCCAGACGCTGGTTGCGGGTCGAGATGCTGTTGTGTCGTTCGGTTTCCAGCCAGTCGAGGAACTCGGTGATCGCGGCGGTATCGATGCGATCGAGAGTGAGCTTGTCCGGCGGGACGGATCTGTTGTCTCGGAACCAAGCGATCAGCAGTTTGAAGGTATCTCGGTAGGAGGCAACGGTATTGGGTGAGCAGCCCCGCAGCCCGGCCAGGTGCGAGGTCAGGAAACGGTGCAGCGACACCGCGAAGTCAGTCGCCATGACACGCTCCTGCCGTAACGGGCGGGACGATGTCGCCGTAGGAGCTTCGAATGCGGGCGGCGATGTGCGGGTAGGACTCGGCGGTCAACCGCAGGTAGTAGTCGGTGTCGGCGATGCTGGCATGACCCATGTAGGCCTGCAGGACCGGCAGCAACGCGCCGACGTCCTCACCGCGGGCGAACCATGATCGAAGGTTGTTGACTGCCATGGTGTGCCGCAGATCGTGAACTCGGGGGCCGTGACCCCGACCGCCGTGCGGGATGCGAGCCTGCCAGAGGAACCGTCGGAAGTTCTTGTCGATGTTGCCGATCGTCAACGGATTTCCTGCCGTGCCAGGAAAGAACCAGTCGGCACCGGTGCGCCCGGCGACGGCGGCGTGGTAGCCGGCCAGCCTGTCACGCAGCCCGGCGCTGACCGGGACCTGACGGTCCTTGCCTCCCTTGCCATCACGGATAGTCAGGACCCCTGCGTCGACGTCGCCGAAACGCAGCAGCCGCGCCTCGGAAGCACGCAGTCCGCAGGCGTAGATCGTGCGGAACAGCACCGGCATGACCAGGTGCCGGAACGGGACCTGCGAGTCGTAGTGGCAGCAGTCGGTTCGGGCGAACAGAGCCGCCAGCTCGGAGTCGGTGTAGATGTGCGGGACGTAGCGAGCGGGGCGGGGCAAAGTCCCGGCGGGCAGGACGTAGGCCGACACGCGCCGGCGGCCAAACCAGCGGGCCAGTTCCCGCACCGGCGCGGCCAAGCCCTGCAGGGTCGCCGCGGTCACTCCGCGCCCGCGGGCCGCCTCGATCCATGCCTCGACGGCGGCCCGGGTGGGCGCTTGCTGGTCAGGGAATCGGTCGGCGCAGAAGGTGGTGAACCGAGTCAACACCCGCTCTTCGGCGTCGTACTTGTAACCCGTGGCGCGTTTTTCGGCGATCAGGGCGGTGATCGCCTCGGCCATCGTGATGTTCATCGCGACATCCCGTCTGCCGGTGCCGGTGCGTCCGGGTCGAGCGCGCACTTGGCCAGCAGGCCCAGGGAGGATTTCAGGTAGACACCGGTCGACCGGACAGATTCGTGTCCGAGGATGTCGGCGATCTGCTCGACCGGCGTGCCGGCTTCCATCAGCCGGGTCGCCAGCGTGTGCCGCAGCGAATGCATGCCGTGACGGCGTTTCTCGCTCACCGGCACGTGTGCCACCCGGGCGTGTTTGACCAGGATCTGATGCAGATGGTCCTGATCGGAGAACGCGCCGATCGGCGCGGTGTGCCGGACGAACACCTGTGGGCAGTCACAGTCCGGTCGGCCGTGACGCAGGTAGTCGATGACCGCCCAGCCGACATCCTTCAGCAGCGGCAACCGCACCGGGCGACCGGTCTTGGCCTGGTTCACCAGCAGCCGGTTGCCCGGCCAGTCGAAATCGCCGAATTCCAGCCGTTTGATGTCGACTCCGCGCAGCCCGAGCCGGGTGATCAGCAGGATGATCGCGTAATCCCTTTTCCCGCAAGGGTTGTCACGGTCGATCGCTTCCAGGATTCTGGCCACCTCAATCGGATCCCACACCGATGGGATTCTGGTCTGCCGGGCCGAACGCGCAGCCGGCACCGCGTCCAGGCAGGCGCCGTCGACCAGGCCCGCCGCGGCGGCGAACCGCAGAAACGACCGCACCGCGCACAGTTTCTGCTCGACGGTCTTGAACTGGTAGCCGGTCAAGGTGGCCGTGAACGCCCCGATCACGGCGGCGTCGCAGCGGCCCAGCCCTCCCCGAGTGCCGGTGAACGCGACGAACTCCCCGGCCAGCGTCCCGTAGGTCCGCACGGTCGACGCCGAGCGTCCCGCCGCGCGCAGGTGTGTTTGGAACCGGGCGATCGTCTCGGTGCCGGCGGCGTCGAGCTTGCTGACCGATCGGTTGTAGCGGCGCAGCACCGCGCCGTGAACCGCGTAGTCCTGCAACATCTGGGCGACTCGGAACAGGTAGACGTCGGTTTGTTTCAGGGTGCCCGCCTGTTCCTTGGTGAAGAAGCCGCAGGCGTCGTCGACCCACGCCATCGCCGCGCCCAGCGAGAACTCCTCGACGCCTTGGGCGGTGAAGTGTTTCTGCATCCGCCGCCAACACCCCTGGTACCACACGAGAGTCGAGTCCCTGTAGCCCAAGCGTCGTAGCTCTGTCTCCAGACCCGACACCAGCACAGACAAAGTCGTCATGACAGCGGCCCTCCGATCGCACAGGCCCGGCCCCACGCCGGGACCTCCAGATCAGAGGATCCGCGTTATGCGCAGCGTTGGACCCCGAAACCCGCTGTCACCAGGCCATACCGGCCCGCGCTGCACATAACCCTGCGCTGTTCATAAGGGTCATTATGCGCAGCTGCGCATAACCCGCCTTGCGGCGTTCCGGTGTGGGTGTTCTGCTGCTCGCCGAGCTCTGTAAGGAGCCCAGCTTTCAGGAACGCCTTCACCAGCCCCAGTACCCGTTTATCCTTGATCCTGACGCGGACCCGGTCCATCAAGGCCGTGTGAGCGATCTCGTCGAAACACGCCTGAATGTCGGCATCCAGCACCCACCTGTAGCCCCTTGAACCAAACAGGTGGATCTCGGCAATCGCGTCCTGAGCCCGCCGTTTGGGCCGGAACCCGTAGGAAACCGGCTCGAAGTCGGCCTCGAAAATGGGTTCCAGCACCAGCTTGAGCGCTGCCTGGACGACCCGATCGGCGATCACGGGAATACCGAGTCGCCGCAATTTCCCGGACCCGCCCGGCTTGGGGATCTTACGTTCCCGCACCGGCAGAGGACGAAACGTTCCACCCTTGATCGAGTCCCGCAGGCCGTCCAGGAACGCGGGCACGCCGATGCTGCCCTCCAGCGTGCGGACCGTTACAGCATCCACGCCCGGAGTATTCGCACCCTTGTTGCCCGCGACCCGGTCAAACGCGACACTCAGCGTCGCCGGGTCATGAACGAGGTTGAACAGGTCGTCGAACCTGCGGCCGGGATCGCCCGCAGCCCAACGGTGAAGCTTGGCTTGCATCCACGCTACCTTCGACCGCGACCCAGCCGGGTCGGGTTCGAGAGCGCCACTATTCGGCGGCGCGTCTTGCGTCATTGCAACCTCCAGTCCTTCTCGAAACCGCTGCCGCCCTTCCCCATGTGACCGGCTTTCCCGGACTCTGAGTACTACGGCGACTCCGCCCCACCCCGGGCCGTTCAGCGGTCGATGCGCCTATCCCGACCAGCAGACTGGTGATCTGCTTGCCGGGATCTGGCCCGGGTGGTTCCCACGTTCACTGCACTCCGCTCAGCGAAGGAGGAGCCCGACTGTGTCCCAGCAGCATCGCCACGAGTACGCCGCAGGCTTTCCTCGTGGCCTCCCCGCGCGGCAATTGAAGACCTCACCGAAAGTTCCCGCCATCGAAACAACAACAACAGCGGGACGCACTGCGACCGGCCCAGATCCGCCAGATTTCGAGCCGGTGTCAAGGTTGAAGGACGTAACAACGCCGGTTCCTCACGTACTCCTCTTCGCCATCGCTCCCCAGGCCCACGCCATCT
>JBOGSE010000484.1:0-2488 GCA_050694895.1 bacterium
GTCATGGACATCTTCAGGCTGGAAAACGGCAAGATCGTTGAACACTGGGATGTCCTCCAGGAGGTTCCTGAGCCGTCGGCCAACAAGAATACGATGTTCTAGCAGGTATACGGTGACGGTTCAGGACGGGCCAAAGGGGATACGGACCGTGAAGTGGTTCTCGAAGACAAGACGGACGCGACGGGAGTTCCTGGAGACCGCTGCCCTGGCCATTCCCACAGCATACGTGTTCGCGGCCTCCGCGCGTGAACTGTCCTGGCGTGCCGCATCGGAGGTGCTCGCCGCACCGCAGCACGTGCTGCCGCCGACGCCGGCCTGTCCCGATCCTGACGAACCCACTTCCTCCCAGACCGAAGGGCCATTCTTCAAGCCGCGGTCGCCACAGCGGACCTCGCTCATAGAGCCCGGTTTGCCCGGCACGAAGATCGTCATCGCCGGGTATGTCCTCTCGAGAGGTTGTCGGCCGACCCCCCGCGCGCTGGTGGACTTCTGGCACGCCGACGACAAAGGCGAGTACGATAACGTTGGCTTCCGGCTGCGGGGCCACCAGTTCACGGACGACGCGGGGCGCTACTATCTGGAAACCATCGTTCCCGGCCTCTACCCCGGACGGACGCGACATTTCCATGTGAAGGTCCAGGCGGCGAACCAGCCGGTCCTCACCACCCAGCTCTACTTTCCGGGGGAGCAGCGCAACCAGACCGACGGCATTTTCCGTCCCAACCTGCTGTTGAGCGTGCGGGATAGTGCCGGCACCAGGCTCGGTACGTTCAACTTCGTGCTAAATATCAGGTGATCACGCGGCGAATGGCCGCGCGGTGCGCTCTCAACGGCCATCATACCTGCTGAACGCCAGGGACGCGTTGATGCCACCGAAGCCAAACGAATTGCTCAAGATATAGTCCACCCGCTGCTGCCGCCCGCGGTGCGGGACATAGTCGAGATCGCACTCGGGGTCCGGCACATCGAGGTTGATCGTTGGCGGAAGGTAGTCCCACCGCAGCGCCAGCATGCTGATGGCCGCCTCGATCGCGCCCGACGCCCCCAGCGGGTGGCCGTGCATCGACTTGGTGCCGCTGATGGGGATCCGCCGCGCGTGCTCCCCGAACACCGCCTTGATCGCGCGTGTCTCGGTTGAGTCGTTGAGCGGCGTCGACGAGGCATGCGCGTTGATGTGGTCGATCTGCTCGGGGCGCAGGCTCGCGTCTGCCAGCGCGAGCCGCATCGCCCGCGCGGCCTGATCTCCAGACGGCAGTGGCGCCGTCATGTGGTACGCGTCATTTGTTGAACCATACCCGAGGATTTCCCCGTAGATCGGCGCGCCGCGCTTTTGCGCGTGCTCGAGCTGCTCGAGGACGAGCACCGCCGCGCCCTCCCCCATGACAAACCCGTCCCGCTCGCGGTCGAACGGCCGGCAGGCGGCCGCCGGATTGCCGTTGCGGGTGGACATCGCCCGGATCAGGTCGAACGCGCCGAAGATCAGCGGCGTGAGCGGCACTTCGACGCCGCCGGCAAGCATGAGGTCCACCTCGCCGCTGCGGATCAACCGGGCCGCCTCGCCGATCGCGATCGGGCCCGACGCGCACGAATCCGAGTTGGCGCTCGTCGGGCCGGTGAGCCCCGCGTCGATCGCGATGTTGCACGACGCCGATCCGCCGAACACCGCCAGGGCCAGTGTGGGCTTGACGCGCCGGATGCCGCCGCGGAGATAGACGTTGTACTGTTCCTCGGCAAACGACGCCCCGCCCAGTGCGGTTCCAATGAAGACGCCCGCGCGGTCGCGGTCGATGTGCGCCAGATCAAGGGTCGCATCCGCGATCGCCTGACGCGCGCTCACCACGGCGAACTGCGCGAAGCGATCAAGTCGACGGAGCTGCTTTCCATCGAGATGCTGCGCCGGATCGAAGTCGGCGACTTCGGCCGCCACATGACAGGAAAACGACGACACATCAAAACGCTCGACGCCGCGCACTCCCGGCCGGCCGGCCCTGATGCCCTTCAGCAAACCCGTGGCGCCCTGCCCAATGGGGGTGATGGCGCCCAGCCCTGTGACGACCACGCGATGTGTCATGTGTGCGCTGCCTCCCGGTTAAGACTGTATTCTTTCTGCATTGGCACCGCGGGCCGCGGCTTCCGCGCGCGCTTTCACCGCCGCCAGCGTCTTTCGGGCAATGTAGTCGATGTAGATTGGGCCGACGACGAGATCGCTGACCAGCCGGCCGACCAGCGTCCAGCGCATGACCAGGTCGTGCGTAAGCGCGACGTCTACGGCTTCGCCCGCCGGCGCAAAGCGCCACTCGACTTCCATCCCTTTCGTGATTCCCTTGAGGTGACGAAATGTGATACGGTGCTCCTCCGGATGGGGTTCCTGCACCGCGGTCCAGCGGGCGGGCCAGCCCCGGATCCATCCACCCATGGAGAAGACCAGCCTTTCGGGCGATCGCTCCAGGACCCGGCACCACCGGTACTCGGGGAGCAGCGCCGTCCA
>JBOGSE010000485.1:0-9576 GCA_050694895.1 bacterium
TGAGGCCCAGGCGCTGGTCGGGCACCTGCGTGCCGTCACGCCGTGGTTCAAGATCGGCTCCGTGCTGTTCACCCGAGCCGGCCCGGAGGCTGTCCACATGGTCCACGCCGCAGGCGGACAAGTATTCCTCGACCTCAAGTTCCATGACATTCCCCAGACCGTTGCCGGTGGCGTTGCAGCCGCAGCCGATCTTGGCGTCGAGCTCGTCACGGTCCACTGCGCTGCTGGCCCGGTGGCGCTGGCGGCTGCGGCGGATGCCCGACCCCCGGGCTCGGCCCTTCGGGTGCTGGGTGTCACGCGCCTCACCAGCGATGCCGGTAAGGTTGGCACCGGCGCGTTACGCGCGGCCGTGGAGGCACGTGAGGCCGGGCTCGATGGCGTGACGGCGTCTGTACGCGACTGCGCGCGCATCAAGAACGCGTGCGGCCCCGCATTTCGCGTGCTGACCCCGGGCATCCGTCCCGCGGGCGTGGCCGCGCACGATCAGATTCGCATCGCCACTCCCCGCCAGGCGGTCCGCGCCGGTGCGGACTACCTTGTCGTGGGCCGTCCGATCACGGCGGCCGAAGATCCGGTCGCGGCCGCGCGGGCCGTGCTGGTGGAGATGACCCGCGCCTCCGCCCGCAGGCGTGAGCCGGCGCCGCTTTCGACCCCGGGGGCTTCGTGACCGTGGACTGGCTGGAGCGCTTCAGGCGTTTCGGGGCGGTGCAGGACGGTCACTTTCTATTGACCTCCGGCCTGCACAGTTCCGTCTACGTTCAGTCGGCCCTCATCCTGCAGCATCCTGAAGAGGCCGCCGCTCTGGGCCAGGCGTTGTCCGAGCGGGTCGTGCACACCCGCCCCGACCTCGTCGTCGGGCCGGCCCTCGGCGGCATCGTGGTGGCGCATGAGGTCGCGCGCGCGCTCGGCTGTAGGGCGATCTTTGCCGAGCGCGCCGACGGAGTCATGCAGTTGCGCCGCGGCTTCGCGGTCAGGCCCGGCGAACGGGCGCTCGTCGCCGAGGATGTGATTACTACCGGAGGATCCGTCGAGGAAGTCGCCGCGCTGGTCCGGGCCCCGGGGGCTCACATAGTCGGTTTTGCGGCACTGATTGATCGCAGCGCGGGCCGCGCCCGGTTTGACCCCCCGCTTGCCGCGCTTATCACGCTCGACCTGCCGGTCTTCCCGCCGGAGGCGTGTCCGCTGTGCCGGAAAGGAGAACCTGTGAGCAAACCCGGCAGTCGTGCGCGTCCTGCGGCGCCGGCCGTGGGTTCACCGCGCCTGCATTCCCACTGAATTTCGTTGACGCCCCCCAGCCCTGCGGTCTATAATTGCCCAAATTCCCACAGCAAGGAGCCACCGCTTGGGCCTGGCGGATGATATCGACGAAATCCTCATCCCGGAGGAGGTCCTGCAGGACCGAATCCGGGAGCTCGGGAAGCGTATCTCCACCGAATACAACTCCAAAGAACCGCTGCTCGTCGGCATCCTTACGGGTGCCTTTGTGTTTGCCTCGGATCTGCTGCGGGCGATCACCGTCCCGTGTCACGTCGACTTCATAGCCACGGCCTCGTACGGCACCGGAACCGAGAGCAGCGGGATCGTGCGGATCCTGAAAGATCTCAACCAGTCCATCGAGGGGCGGCATGTCTTGATCGTCGACGATATCATCGACACCGGGCTGACGATGGATTATCTGCTCGAAACCCTCAAAGCCCGGTATCCGGCGTCGCTCCGGGTCTGCGCCCTGCTGGACAAGCGGTCGCGCCGTCGGCGCGACGTCCCCATCGACTTTCGCGGCTTCGAGATTCCGGACAAGTTCGTTGTCGGCTACGGGCTGGATTTCGCGGGGCGCTACCGCAACCTTCCCTTCATCGGCGTGTTGAAGCCGGAGCTCTACGGGACCTGACAATGGAGGTGACCGGGATGACACTGCGGACTCAAAACACACTCCTCGGCAAGGTGGAGTTCACAGGGGCCGGCGAGTCCCTGGGCCGCGGGCGGACGGTCCGGCGCACATACAGCCTGGACGACATCGCGCTGGTGCCGGCGGCCTCCACGCTCGATCCCGATGACGTCGACTGCTCGTGGCAGGTCGGGCCGGCGACTTTCCGGCTCCCCTTTGTCGCGGCGGCGATGGACAGCGTTGTCGATGTTCGGAGCGCGGTCGCGATGTCGGGCCTGGGCGGTCTGGCCGTGCTCAACCTCGAGGGTCTGAACACCCGTTACGCCGATCTCGATGAGCCGCTGACCACAATCGCGTCGGCGGCATCCGACGAGGTCGTCGGAGTCTTGCAGCGCCTGTACCGCGCCCCCATCGATGACGGGCTCGTCGGTGCGCGCATACGCGCGATCAAGACCGCGGGGCCCGTCTGTGCCGTGTCGATGACCCCTGCCTCCGCGGCACGGCTGGCGCCGGTGGCGGCAGACGCCGGGGCCGACCTGCTGCTGGTGCAGTCGACCGTCATGACCGAAGAGCATCGCTCATCCCGTGGCCGCGCGATCTCGCTGCGCGATTTGACCACACGCCTGCGCATCCCGGTCATGGCCGGCAATTGCGTCGGCTACGACGCGGCCCTCGGTTTGCTGGAGGCAGGCGCGGCGGCGATCTTCGTCGGCGTCGGGCCCGGCGCGGCATGCACGAGCCGGCGGGTGCTTGGGATTGGGGTCCCGCAGGCCACCGCCATCTGCGACGTTGCCGCTGCGCGCGACGATTTTTCGCGCCGCACCGGGACCTATGTGC
The DNA here is from genome assembly GCA_050694895.1 of bacterium. Lineage (GTDB taxonomy): Bacteria > Sysuimicrobiota > Sysuimicrobiia > Sysuimicrobiales > Humicultoraceae > JBQTJP01. The sequence goes on from JBOGSE010000485.1 coordinate 2,723, forward strand.
CCATCGTCGCCGATGGGGGGATCGCGACAGGGGGCGACGTGGCCAAAGCCATCGCGTGCGGCGCCGATGCGGTCATGCTGGGATCGGCGCTCGCACGGGCCGAAGAAGCCCCGGGCCGAGGTTTCCACTGGGGCATGGCGACTCCGCACGCCGCGCTGCCGCGTGGCACGCGCATCCGCGTGGGCACGACAGGATCTCTGCGACAGATCTTGCTGGGGCCTGCTGCCGTGGATGACGGATCGCACAACCTGTCGGAAGCTCTTCGTACCGCGATGGGACTGTGCGGAGCCGCAACGATCCGCGAGATGCACGCCGCCGAGATCGTCATCGCGCCTCAGCTCGGCACCGAGGGCAAGGCCGCGCAGTTCAGCCAGAAGGTCGGCCAGGGAAGGTAGACCGTGTCGGCGACGACCGCGCCGCAGTCCCCACAAACCGCGCCGCGGCCGACGCCAGACTCGCCGGGGCGCCCGGCCGAGCACCGGCCGGTCATCGTCCTCGACTTCGGCGCCCAGTACGCGCAGTTGATTGCACGGCGCATCCGCGAGAGCCGTGTGTACAGCATCATCCTCCCGTACGACACGCCGATCGCCGACATTCTCGCACACCGGCCTCAGGGGATCGTCCTCTCCGGTGGCCCGGCCAGTGTCTATGAGCCCGGCGCACCTCGGATCGATGCCGCGATGTTTGGCGCCGGCGTTCCCACGCTTGGGATCTGCTACGGGATGCAGTTGATGGCCCACGTGCTGGGAGGACACACCTCCGCGGCCGACCAGCGTGAGTACGGTCGGACCCGGCTGTTCGTGGATGACGGGAGCGATCTGTTCGCCTCACTGGAGCCCCGCCTGATCTGCTGGATGAGCCACGGCGATTCTGTGACGGTCTTGCCGAGCGGCTTTGTGGCGCTCGCGCACTCCGACCGCAACCCGGTCGCCGCGATGGCCGACCGAACGCGCCGGCTCTACGGCCTGCAGTTTCACCCCGAGGTGTCCCACACGCCCTGGGGGATTGAGGTCCTGCGCAACTTTCTGTACGAGGTCTGCCGGTGCGAGCCGACGTGGACGATGACGTCGTTCATCGACCGGAGCGTCGGCGGGATCCGCGAGGAAGTCAGCCGGGGCCGCGCGATCTGCGCGCTCTCAGGCGGCGTCGATTCGGCCACGGCCGCGGCCCTGGTGCACCGGGCAATCGGCGACCAGCTCACCTGCGTGTTCGTCGATCACGGCCTGCTGCGGCAGGACGAGCCCGAGCAGGTGGTGAGGACATTCCGCGATACCTTTCAGGTGCCGCTCGTCCACGTCGATGCGCGGGACCGCTTCCTCGCGCGCCTGCGCGGCGTGACCGATCCCGAACAGAAGCGCCGCACGATCGGTGAAGAGTTCGTGCGCGTCTTCGAGGAAGAAGCAACGCGCCTGGGCGAGATCGAGTTCCTGGTTCAGGGCACGCTGTACCCTGACGTCATCGAGAGCGGCACCCGCACCGCCGCGCGCATCAAGACGCACCACAACGTGGGCGGTCTGCCCGAGCGGATGCGCCTGCATCTTGTAGAGCCGTTTAGGGATTTGTTCAAGGATGAGGTGCGCGAGGTCGCGCGGCAGTTGGGCCTGCCCGACCGGATGATTGCGCGCCACCCGTTCCCGGGCCCGGGGCTGGCGATCCGGATTCTCGGCGAGGTCACGCGCGAGCGGCTCGACCTGCTGCGCGCCGCCGACGCGATCATTCTGGACGAGCTCCGCGAGGCGGGACAGAGCGCGCAGATCTGGCAGGCCTTCGGCGTGCTGCTGCCGGTGCACACGGTCGGCGTCATGGGCGACGCGCGGACCTATGGGCAGGTGGTCGTCATCCGCGCGGTGACCAGCGAGGATGGCATGACGGCGGACTGGGCGCGGCTGCCCGATGAGGTGCTCGAGGCGATCGCCAGCCGCGTCACCCGCGAGGTGCCCGGCGTCACCCGGGTCGTCTACGACGTAACGAGCAAACCGCCCGCGACGATCGAGTGGGAATAGGGAACCGCGTGAAGGTCGGCAAGCGCGACCAGCAGGGTGACGGGTGGATCCTGAGGGTTCTGATTCTAGCCGCGGTCCTGGCAGTTGTGTCTGCGGGGCCACCGGCTTGGGCCGGACCGCAACCGACGGGCGGCTCCGACCAGATCGCCTACGTGGACAGTAAGAATGTTCTCTGGTTGTCCGAATGGAACGGTGCGCGGAAGAAGAGGCTTGTCGGTGCCGACAAATGTATCCCGTATAGCGGCCTGCTTTGGTCTCCTGTGGGAGACCGGCTTGCATGCTATCGGGAGGAACGCGCACATGTCGGACCTAGTGACTTCAATCAGGTCACCATCGTGCATATCGCGAGGGGTCTCCTTCGAAACATCCAATGGGTCGGCGGGTTTGACTGGTCTCCCACCGGGCGCCACATGGCCTATGAGATCAGCACCCGCGGCGGGAAGGGCGACGTGAACAATCTCTTCGTGGCCGACGCCGATGGGCGTGTCCGAATGAGGGTTGACCGCATTACCGGGAGTTTTGCGTGGTCGCCCGACGGCACGGCTCTTGCGTATGCTACGGCACAAGGGAGAATCCGCCTGTACGAGGTCGCCACGAACCGTCGACGCCACGTTGCCGCCGAGTTCGACAGCGTGCTTGCCTGGGTGCAGGGCGGGGCCGCCCTGATCGTTGGAAAACGAATGGGGTACGACCTGGACCACTTCCTCATCGAGTTGTCAACCGGGAAGGTTCGCGGATTAGGGTGGCTGGACAACCGCCACTACTGGCTGTCGTCCGATGGAAGGCGAGTGGTCTTCACGGGTGACAATCAACTGAATATCGTCGAATTGTCCAATCTGCGCATGATCTCCATCGAAGGATCGACCTACCGGACATTGGGTGATGGTGACATATCCGTTTGGTCTGTAGGGTTCTCTCGTGCGTCGCAGGTTTACTGGCTTGATTATCTCGGCAGCGGCTCCACGGCCATCTATCGCGCGCAGAGTGATGGATCAGGTCTGACCCGACTTGCAACGCTGCCGGGGCTGGGTCTGGAATTCTCGCCGGATCTAAGCAAGGTCGCGTATACTACACATCCCACCGATATCTTGTGGACGGCCACGATCGAGGGAACCATACGTCACAAGATCGGCCCTGTCCCCAAGGAGGGGGATAGCGTATCCTGGCGGCCGGTGGTGCGCCAGTGAGTGGGCGCAGGGCTGCACGTGCGCAAACCTTTCCAGGCAGCGTCTGCCTTCGGACGCTTCTTGAGGGGCTTACCGGCTGGACCCGCCGGCGGGTCCCGGTGAGGGGACCTTCACGCGTTCATCGATCCTTCGGATCTTGGCGTTTTGAGCCCGCAGCAACGCAACGACCGCGTCAATATCGTGAATGTGGGAGATGTCGATCTTTCCACGGCGGTGCTCGATGAGTGTCCTCGTACCGTCGTCATCGGTGTCGAACGTCCGAACGGCCGTGATCTCGTGTGGTAATAGGATGCTGCGTCGGAGCGCGCTCTTGAACTCCACCGTCTTGTCGAGACGGACGGTGATCTCGGTGATGAACCGTCCGAGGGTCTGGTACCAGCCGAAGATGACCGCCAGCGCGAAAGCGGCATAGGCGGCGATAATGAAGAGCGACCGTACGCGCAGGAACATCGGCAGCGCGGCGATGCCAGCCAGCGCCATGGCGCCCAGGAAGACAAACGTCGCGTTGCGCGGGCCCTTCGGCACCCTATAAGTGTTCATAGCCGACGGCTAGGACCCCCTTCTGGTCACCTGGATCATTGGGTTCCGGCCCTTCAGGAAAGGCACCAGTTCACTCATGTCGCCGGGGACATCGAGGCGTCCCCACCGATGCCCGATGCGCGTCGCGGTCAAGTTCCCCATTGAGACGATCGCAATGGAGTTGATCTCGCGTGGAGTGAGCACCGTGCGCCTCAGGGGGCTTCTGAATTCGATCCGATCGTCGATGTGGATCGTGATCTCGGTGACACTTCTCAGCGCCCCACGCAACGCGAAGAGCAGAACGACCAAGTAGCCTGCGTAGATAAGCGCGACAGCGACAAACTGTGCACGGGAGAGGGCCTGCGTTGCCGATGAGGGCAGGAAGAGCTCTGCCGCCAGCAGGGCCGGCCCCACAACGAGGCCGGCCAGCATCATGATGCCGAGGACAGCGAATTGGAACAACACGAGGGCTTTCGGGACCCTGTACGTCTTCACACTCGCCGCCACGCTCCTCGCGGACTAGGAGATATCCCGGGCGTTCAGCACGTAGGCCCAGGCGACGACCATCTCGGGCATGTATCCCAGGAATATCGTCCCGATGGCAAACTGCTGGAACCCCGGCTCGACCCCTTCGGCGCGCGGATCGACCACGGTACGGACGACGAGGGTGCTCACGGCGAGAGGAAGCGCGGTCATGAACATCAGGAGCAGGAAGGCCAGGGTGTACAGTCCTCTAGGCAGGCTGTAGGTTGTCATGGCGACGGCCATGTTCCCCCGGGGCCCATCGCAGAAAGGGCCCGATCACGAGGGTTCCTGCCCTTTTTTTGGAGACCCGAGACTTCAACCGGCCGGCCTGCCGGACGGCATGCGTGAGAACGTACTCGATCTGAGCGTTGGCGCTCCGCAGCTCGTCGGCGGCCCATTTTTCCAGCGCCGCATAGAGCTCCGGGTCGACGCGCAGGAGGAACTTCTTTTTCTCGCTCACCGATCAGACCTCACTGGTAGAGGGTGCCGGTGTTGATGACCGGCTGGGCATCCTTCTCCGCCACCAGCACCGTCAGCAGGTTGTTGACCATGGTCGCGCGCTTCTCTTCATCGAGCGTGACGACGTCCTGTTCACTGAGCATCTTCAGCGCCATCTGCACCATGCCGACGGCGCCCTCCACGATACGCTGGCGCGCGGCAATGATCGCCTCGGCCTGCTGCCGGCGCAGCATGACCTGAGCGATCTCGGGCGCGTAGGCCAGGTGACTCAGGCGTGTCTCGAGGACCTCAACACCCGCGACGTCGAGGCGCGGCTGCACCTGGCTGCGTAGCTCCTCGGCGACCTGGTCGGGGTTGCCGCGGATCGATGAGGTGCCGGGCTCATGCGAATCGTGGGGATGCTGGCTCGCCAGGGTGCGGATGGCGGTCTCCGTCTGGATCGCCACGAACTGCTCGTAGTTTTCGACGTCAAAGAGCGCCTTGGCCGAGTAGACGACCCGCCAGACAATGACCGCGGCGATCTCGATCGGATTTCCCATGCCGTCGTTGACCTTGAGCCGCTCGCTGTTGAAGTTATGGATGCGCAGGGAGACGTGCTTCTTGGCGGCAAAGGGATTGGTCCACCACAATCCGGCCTGGCGGACCGTGCCGACGTAGTTGCCGAACAGCACGAGCGCGCGTGCTTCATTGGGCTGTACGACGAACAGGCCGATGAGCACCAGGACGCCGCTGATGAACAGGACCGGCGGCAACCAGGGCCCATCGGAGATCACCGTGCGGATGCCGAGAGCGATCAGGCCGAGCCCCACCACCAGGCCCAGGTACCCGTTGACGGCCCACCCTTTCCGTTCCTGGATCCGCTCCATCGAGGTTCCGTCCCCGATAGTCTTTTACTATCTTAATGATATCAGACGTGCCGCCGTATTCAACACGCAAGCTCTCTATTGACATACACTAGCCACTATGTAAACTTGGGTGTGGTGATCGATGGTGCAGTTGAACATCTACGTCCCCAAGACACGAGCAGGCGTACTCGCGGAACTTGACCGTGTCAGCCGGGAGACCGGCCGGCAGAAGAGCGAGCTGGTGCTAGAGGCGCTTGAGCGGTACCTGGCTGGAAAACCGCGCACCCTCGGCCGATATCATCTAGGAGCGGTCAGGCCGTGGAAGCGCGGCGAGCTTTACGATGGCAGAATGAAGCGCGTCAAATGATCTCGTGATCCTGCTCGACACCAACGTTCTGGTGGCGGCCGTCAACGCGGACGCCGATACGCACGGCGTGTGCCGCGCAGTCGTCGACGCCGCGATTACGCGAAGGCTCCCAGGCGTGCTGGTTCCTCAAGTTCTTCTCGAGGCGTACGCTGTGCTTACAGACCGCCGGCGAGTCAAGACGCCGCTCCCGCCTGTCCAAGCATGGGGTGCGATCGACACCCTCGCGCATTCGATGACAGTGGCCTATCCCGATCGCCGGGTTTTCGACGAACTCGAGACGATCATTCGAAGTGGGCGGCCCACGAGTCAGGATATCTTTGATGCGTTCATCGTCGCCCAGATGCTCGCCGCCGGTATCGGTGCCGTCTGTACACTGGACACAAAGGGCTTCTCTGGCTACCAGGGCGTCAGCGTTGAGGAGCCGGGGGCGACTCTCGGTCGTTTCGGGCTCTCGGCATAGACATACCCTCTTACAGCCTGTTTATGCCAATCGCCCGACTCGATATAGTGGACGGGCGACCATGGGCCTGCTCGACAATCTAAATCCCCCGCAGCGTGACGCCGTGACCCATCCCGGCGGGCCGCTCCTGATCCTCGCCGGGGCCGGATCGGGGAAGACCAGGGCCCTCGCGTACCGGATCGCCTACCTGATTCGCGAACGGGCCGTTCCCCCGCATCGGATTGTGGCCGTGACGTTTACCAACAAGGCCGCCCACGAGATGCGCCAGCGCATCGATGCGCTGCTTGGTGGCGCCGTGGCCCGGCCGATCTGGATCGGCACGTTCCACGCGATCTGTAGCCGCATCTTGCGGATCGACGGCGAGCGCATCGGCATCCGGTCCACGTTCGCGATCTACGACGACGACCAGCGCCGCGTCATTAAGGGCTGCCTGGCCGACCTCGGCCTCGATGAGCGCCGCTTTCCGCCGGCCATGATCCAGGCCTTGAT
>JBOGSE010000486.1:0-1613 GCA_050694895.1 bacterium
TTCCTCCAGCGTCTTGCCCAGCACCAGCGCCAGCACAAGGGGCGCCGGGGAGTAGTCGAGCCTTTGCATCACGTAGCCCAGCGCCCCGAAGATCAGCGCCATCCAGACTTCGAACACGCTGTTCTCCAGGCTGAAGACACCGACGATCGCGATGGCCACAATTGAGGGCAGGAGCACCGCGCGCGGCACACGCAGGACGCGGACGAAGGCCGGAATCGCCGCCACGTTGAGCAGGACGAGCAAGAGGTTGCTCACGTACATGCTGGCGATCACGCCCCAGACGAACTGCGGCTGCTGCTGAAAGAGCAGCGGGCCGGGCCGCAGGCCGAACATCAGCAGTCCGCCGAGCATCACGGCGGCGGTGGCCGATCCAGGGATGCCCATCGTCAAGAGGGGCACCAGGGCTCCGACCGCGGCCGCGTTGTTGGCGCTCTCTGGGGCCGCAACGCCTTCGATCGCGCCGCGCCCGAACCGCTCGGGATGCCGCGCGACGCGCTTCTCGACCGCGTACGCGATCATCGAAGCCGATGTCGCTCCCGTGCCCGGTAGAACTCCCACGATAAACCCGATCACACCCCCGCGGACGATGGCCCAGCGGCTTGCGATCCAGTCGGCGACGGTCGGCATCACCCCGCGAAGGCTCAAATCAGCGTGGACGATCTTATCGGTCCCGCGCGTCTGCACATACGAGATGATCTCGGCCAGCCCGAAGAGTCCGACCGCTACCGGGACGAACTCCACTCCGCTGAGCAGCTTGAGCTGGCCGAATGTGAACCGGGGAAGGCCCGTGATCAGATCGACGCCCACGACCGCCAGCCACAGGCCGAGCAGCGTGGAGACCGCGCCCTTGGCGCGGTTCTGCCCGGGCAGATACACCACCAGGCTGAAGGACAGGACGAGCAGCGTGGCATATTCTGGGGGGCCAAAGGCCAGCGCGAATCGTGCGAGCGAGGGGGCCATGAGCATCAGCGCGACCACGCCCAGCGTCCCGGCAATGAAGGAGCCAAACGCCGCGATGCCAAGCGCGGGGCCGGCGCGACCCTGCAGGGCCATCTGGTATCCATCGAGCGTGGTCATCACCGACGCCGACTCGCCGGGGATGGACATCAGCACCGAGGTGATCGTGCCGCCATACATCGCACCGTAGTAGACGCCCACGAACATGATCATCGCGGCGGTGGGGTTGAGTCCGGCGGCTACGGGCAGCAGGATGGCGATGGTGGAGGATGGACCGATTCCCGGGAGCACGCCGATCAACTGACCGACCAGGACGCCGGCGACGGCCAACGCCAGATTCATCGGCAGAAGCGCGACGCCGAAGCCGTCCACCAGCAGGCGCAGCGTCTCCACGGCGCTAGAAGCCCCAGGGACCGCCGGGCAGCGGCACCTTCAGCCACACGCCAAACACGAGATGAAGCGCCACGGGCAGCGCGACGGCCGTCACGACTGATGTACGCCATGCGGCGCCCAGGAGACGCGTCATGATCACGAGCATGAGGGCGAGGGCGGCGAGCATGCCGAGCGGCCCGATCAGCGCGACCGCCGCGACGGTCACGGCGGCGAGGGCGATAGCGGTTGATGCCGGCGTGGAGGAGCCGACCTGCCTCGCCTGC
>JBOGSE010000487.1:0-8364 GCA_050694895.1 bacterium
TTCAGGCATTCCTTTACGCGGGTCGCAGTCTCTGCGGTCGCGTACCACGCGGTGTGCCCCGGCGGCCGGACACGGCCCTTGAGCAAGCCATACACCTTCCCGTCTCTCACCCATGGCGATCCTGAGAATCCGGGTTGGGCCATTCCGTGGGCGACCATGACGTTGTGCCACGCATTGGACCACGGGCCTGCCGTCCGCGACCATTCAAGCAGGTTGGCGTGCAAGAACCTGACCTTGACGGGTTCGGGATGAAACTCCTTTCGCACCATCACGACGAGCTCATCACCTGGCCGCAGCGTTGCGGGATCGCCCCACTCGATCACGGGCATGTTTTTCTGTGACATGACCCGTAAAACCAGACTATCCATGCCGTGGATGGCGGAGGAGCACGCCATGACGGGCGTCGCCGCTATCGGCGCGCCATTGGTGTGGACCATCGCGTATTTTCGCCCCACGCCCAGGGCGTGAGAGACGGTAATGTAGTCGGTCCCCCACGGCCCAGAGGCCAACGTCATGCCCCCGGCGATCACCTGACCGTCGGCCACGATACCGACAGCGACCGCGGCGAGGTCGGGGGGGACTCGAGGGGCGGCCGCGACGGGTGCGGCCGCGGCCAGGGCAATGAGCAGCGGTGCTATGACTCCGGCCCTCATGACTCCATTTTACCCATTCTGCGCGCTCTGTCCACGTCTCTCGCTGTACTTATTCCCTTGGCACTAGCTCGGTGTAATGCTGATCTTTCAGGCAGCGCATGATCCGCGTGGCCGATTCGGCGGCCGCGTACCAGGCGCCCTGTCCCGCCGGCCGGATCTGGCCCTTCACCAAACCGTACACCTTGCCGTTTCGTATCCACGGTGAGCCCGAGAAGCCGGGTTTGACCAGGCCATCGCCGACCATGACGTGGTGCCACTGGGGTTCCCACTCGTCCCGGGCGGTATGCGACCACTCCAGCAGGTTGAGATGCAGGAATTTCACCTTGACCGGCTCGGGATGCACCTCTTTTCTGACATACACCATGAGCTCGTCACCGGCCCGCAGCTCCCTGGGATCTCCCCACTCGACGACAGGCTGGTTCGGTTGTGCTTTGACCCGCAGGACGAGCACATCGATGCCGTGGGCGCGCGACGAGCAGGCCATGACGGGTGCAGCGGCGGCGGACGGCCCGCTACCATTGAGGACGCCATACTGGCGGCCGACACCCAGGGCGTGGGACACGGTGATGAAGTCGGTGCCCCAGGCCCCTGAATTCAATGGCACGCTCGCGACGATCACCTGGCCTTTCGTCATGATGCCGGCGACCATCGCGGCGAAATCCCTGGGGGAGTGCGTCTGCGCCCAGGCCGTGGGTAGGGCGGCGAGCCCGAGGATGAGCGCGAGCGTGAGGAGCCGGGCGCCCACTCTACTTTCCTTCCGTCGGTTCCGCAACACCTTCCGGTACTTCGCGGCGGGTCCGGACCCACTGGTTCGCCCGATCCATGAGCACGTAGAAGGCCGGAATGAGCAGCAGGCTCCCTACAGTGGATGTCACCAGTCCGCCGATGAGGGCCCGGGCCAGTGGTGACTGCAGCTCGGCGCCTTCGCCCAGGCCGATGGCGAGTGGAAGCAATCCAAAGATGGTCGTCAGCGTCGTCATGAGGATGGGCCGCAGACGCCGTTGCCCGGCCCGAGCTAAGGCTTCGAGAAGGGGCACGCCCTCATCCTGCAGCTGCAGCGAGTACGAGATCATCACGATGGCGTTCTTGACCGCAAGGCCGACCAGGACGATGGCGCCCAGCCCCGACTGGACGTTCAGGGTCGTGCCGGTTATCACGAGCGCGGCGATCACGCCCACGAGCGCAAACGGCACGGCCGCCATGATGAGGAAGGGTTCCAGCAGCCGCTCGAACTGCGACGCCATGACCATGTACACCAGCACGAGCGACATCAGAAATCCCGAGAACAGTTGGGCGAAGGATTCCTGCTGGTCCTGGAACTCGCCGCTGAAGGCCACCGAGAATCCCGGCGGCAGCCGCTGGGCGAGCACGGTGGACTGCACATCGCGCAGGGCGGCGCTGACCTCGCGCCCGGTGATGTTCCCGGTGACCGTGACGATGCGCTCGCGGTTGCGTCGCTGAATCTGCGTGGGGCCGGGAGTCCCGGTAATCGTGGCGACCTGTCGCAGCGGCACGATCCCGCGCGGCGTGCTGATCGGCAGGTCGGCAAGATTGTCCGGCGTCCTGCGGTCGGCCTCGCGGAGACGCACGACAACGTCGATGTCCTCGCCGCCGCTGCGGTAGAGCGCGGCGGTTCGCCCGCCCACGTACGTGCGCACGGCCGACGCGATCTGGCTGGCCGTCACCCCAAAGGCCGCGGCCTTGGTCTTATCGACCTGGATGGTGAACTCCTCGGCGCTCTCTTCCCGGCTCACCTGGAGGTCGGTGACGCCCGGCACCGTCTCCAGGACGCCTCGGAGGCTCCTGGCCGCGGCATTGGCCCGCTCCAGGTCGAAGCCTCTCAGGTCGATGCTGATCGGGTCGGGCGAACGGAAGAAGAAGAGCGAGCTCTGAGGCCGGAAAAACACGGTCGCGCCCGGCAGCCGGATGCGGCGGCGCAGGTCGTTGATGACCTCCTGAGTGGGCGGCGCGTCGTGCGTCAGGCTGACCCGGAACGTTGACGTGTGCGTTCCGGTGGAGGCGAAGCTGCTGCCGATGATCGAGAGCACCAGACCGGTGCCCGGCGTCTCCTCGATGAGCGTCTGCTCGATGCGTCGGGCGGCCCCGTTCGACACCTCCAGGGCCGTGCCACGGGGTTGCTGTACGGTGACAAAGAATTCGCGCTCATCCGAGGTTGGAAACGTCTCGCGTCCGATGAGCGGCATCGCGAGAAACCCGACGACCGTGAGCGCGACCGCAACGGCTGAGGCCAGGTAGGGCCGGCGCATCACGCGAACCAGCACGCGCCGGTAGGCATCCTCCACGGCCACAAACGCCCGCTCGGAGAGCTCGGCGATGCGGGCGGCCCTCCCGGTGCCGTGCCGCATGATGAGGCCGCGCACGGACAGCGACGGCGTCAGCGTGAACGAGACCAGCAGCGAGACTAAAAGCGAGAACGTGACGATGAAAGCCAGGGGTTGAAACATGACGCTGGCGATGCCGGTAGTGAAGAACAGGGGCAAAAACACCGCGACGGTCGTCAGCGTGCTGGCCATCACCGCGGTGCCGACCTGGGCGGTGGCTTCTTCGGCCGCCAGCCGAGGCGGACGGCCCTCCTCGCGAAATCGAAAGATGTTTTCAAGGACCACGATGGCATCGTCGACCAGCATCCCAACCGCCAGGGCCAACCCGCCGAAGGTCATCAGGTTGAGCGTGAAGCCCCCCCAGAACATGAGCAGGAAGGTCGCCAGGATACAGATCGGGATGGCTGTCGAGAGGATCAGCGTGCTGCTGAGGTTGCGCAGGAAGAGGATGAGCACGATGACCGTGAGCACGGCGCCGATGATCGCCGCCTCGCGAACGGTCCCGATCGATCGGCGGATGAACCTGCTGCCGTCGCTGACGACGGTGATTCGTGCCTGGGGAAATTGCTGGTTGACCTGCTCGACCACCCCAAAGACGCGCTGGGCGACCGCGACCGTGTTCGTGCCGGACTGCTTTGAGATGGCGATGAGGATGCCCGGACGGCCGTTGATCCGCACGAGGGACGTCGCGTCGGCCACGGTGTCCTGCACACGCGCAACGTCGGACACGCGGATCGGGACGCCCTGGCGCACCGCGACGACCGTCTGCGCAATTTCGTCGACCGTCGAGAACCGGCCCACCGTCCGGACAATCCGGCGCTGCGATCCGACGCGTACGTCGCCAGCGGGCTCGGCGGTGCTCTCCGAAAGCAGGGCCTGGTTGATGTCCCGCTCGGACACACCCAGGGCTTCGAGACGCTGGCGATCCAAATCGACATGGATCTGGCGTGCCTGCGCTCCACGGACGTCAACCGTAGCCACCCCATCGATCTGCTCGAACCGTGGCTTGTACTCATTTTCGGCGAGGTCCCGCATCGCGCCCGCCTCACCGCGGACCTCGATGCCGAGGAGCACGATCGGAAACAGGTTGGGGTCAAACTTGGCCACCCTTGGGGGGTCGGCGCCGTCCGGGAGGAGGTTGCGCACGCGGTCGATCGCAGGACGCACGTCGTTGAGCGCGGCATCGAGATCGGTGCCCCACGCATAGCGCAGCCGGACCGTGCTGCGGCCTTCGGTGGAGTTCGAGAATACCTCCGTGACGCCCGGCACGGCGCTCAGGGCATTTTCCAGGAGAATGGAGACCTCGCGCTCGACCTCTCGCGGCCCGGCGCCCTTGTACTCGGTGGAGACCGTGAGGGTAGGAAACGAGATGTCCGGCAACAGGTCGACGGGAAGACGGCCGAAGGTGATGATGCCCAGGAACGCGACGGCCAGGAAGAACATGATCGTGCTGACCGGTCGAGCGATCGCGACCCGCGAGAGATTCATGGACGGCCCCTCCCCGGGCTGGCGGCCGGGGCCGGACGCTCGCCGCCCGCCCCGGTGCGGATCCGCATTCCGTCTCGGAGGCCCTGCTGTCCGAAGGTGACGATGGTCTCGCCGGCCTTCAAGCCTTCGAGAATTTCTGAGCGGCTCCCCTCAACATACCCGATGCGGACGGTGCGCTCCTCCACTGTCTGATCTTTGACGACGAAAACCACGGTGGCATCACCGCGCCGCACGATGACTTCGCTTGGGATCATGACGGCCTGACGCTCCTCGAAGACCACGGTGGCGCGGGCAAACATCCCCGGGCGCAGCGTCAGGTCCGCGTTAGGCACGACGACGATCAGGCGGGCACTCCGCGAGACCGCGTCGAGCGCAGGAGCGACACGCGCGATCCTTCCCTCAAAGGCCCGGTCGGGAAATGCTTCGGCGCGGACGCGCGCCAGGCTGTTTTCGCGCAGCCGCCCGAGATCGGTTTCCGGAAGCGGAATATGGATTTCGATGGGCTTCAAGGTGACGACCGTGGCGACGACGGTCTGGGTGGAGATCACGGCGCCGCGCTCGACATTCAAACGCGTCACCACCCCGCTGATCGGCGAGGTGATACGCAGGTCGCGCACACGAGCGCGAATCTGGGCGACCGACGCCTCGGCCTGACGCACCTGCGCTTCCTGCGCCGCAACATCCTCCGGCCGCGGCCCGTGCTGAATCAGCGCGACCTGCTCACGCGCCGCACGAAGGCGGCCGCGGGCGAGCTCGACGTCGGTCTCAGCACGATCCACGGCCGCGCGGGCGATGAGCCCCTCGTTGAAGAGTTGCCGGGCGCGCGCGAGCTCGCGTTCGGCCGCCGCCAGTGAGACCTCGGCCTGGGCCACCGCGGCCTGAGCTTGAGCCACCTGCGGCGCCATCGGCCCGGCCCGTAACTGAACCAGGCGGGCGCGCTGGACCTCGACGGCTGCCTCCGCGTTCTTGATCGACAGGAAGAGCTCTGGATCGTCGATCCGGGCTATGAGGCTGCCCGCGCGTACTTGGGAGCCCTCCTTCACGAGCACGGCGCCGAGACGACCGGCGACGCGCGACGCGATGTCGACCGTCGCCGATGGTCGCACCTCGCCGGGGAAGGTAGCCTGTTCAATGAGCTTTGTCTGCTCGACAGCCGAGGTCCGTACCAGCGGGGCCGGGCGTTGCGGGGGAGGGGTCGCGGTCTGGGCTGCGGGGCGTCGTGAGAGGATCTGCGCCGCGACAATGACGGCCGCGGCGAGTCCGGCAAGGAGTAAGAGGTAACGGATCGCCCGTCTTATGCGCATCCCATCACCCTACGCGTCCCGTCCCTGCTTTGATCCAGGCACTACGGCGTGTCTTTGAAGGGTAGTTGTAACATTTTCGCTCGCTCGTGGGCCCGCTCCTCCACAAGAGCCGGCCCCGTTGCTGCGTTGAGGTCTCAAATGCTACGATACCCCAGGTCTGCACCCATGAGACAGTCCCCAGGAGGAAGTTCGGCGGTCGCCGCGCGCGCCGCGGCGGCGGCTGCACAGGCCATACGCCTCAGGAAGGCCGGGCGCCGGCTTCGCCGTCTGTCCGGTGGGGTCAAGTACAATCCCTTGACGGGCGAGCGGCCTGTGCTTTCGCCCGAGTTGGATCAGGAGCTGGCCGCCATCGAGCAGATCGTGAATGAGATCCAGCAGGGCGCGGGCGAGCGCGGCGACGATGAATCGGCGCTCGCGACGTACGGGGACGCCGCCGCGCGACAGATCCGGAGCGGGCACGAAGCCGTCGCACGGGAGGCCCAGGCTATCGCGGCCGCGGTTGCGGTGCTGCGCGGCATTCTTTCCACGCCGGAGGACGCCCGCCTCGATGCACCCTATGGTCTCGGCGCACCAAAACGTCACCATCCGGGAGCTCTCTGCACGATCGTCGCCGCCCGTGCCGAGGGCCTGGCGGCGGCCCTGGAATCCATGGCGATTGCCAAGCTCAACCTGATTGGGGCGCGATGATCCCACACCCGACGGTGCGCAATGACCTGGCAGAGCTCGCCGCGGCAATCACGTCGTGCCGAAAGTGCCCGCGGTTGATCGCGCACTGCCGGGCCGTGGCGCGGGTGCGGCGCCGCGCGTACCTCGATTGGGACTACTGGGGCCGGCCCGTACCGGGGTTCGGTGATCCACACGCCAGGGTGCTGGTGGTGGGGCTTGCCCCGGGCGCCCATGGTGCCAACCGGACGGGGCGGATGTTCACCGGCGATGGCGCGGGTCAGACGCTTGTGGCCTCCCTGTACCGCACCGGCTTTGCCTCGCGGGCGGAATCCACCAGCCGCGATGACGGGCTGACGTTTTCCGATCTGTATCTCACGGCCGCGGTGCGATGCGCTCCTCCCGACAACAAACCTACACCCGCCGAGATCGCGCGCTGTCTGCCATATCTCGCCGCCGAGCTCACCCTGCTCCCACGCGTCAGGGTCGTGGTCGCGCTTGGAGGTCTCGCGCACGAGGCCTTTCTGCGCGCGGCCCGCGAGACCGGCATCAGCGTGCCTCAGCCAAAGCCGCGGTTCGCCCATGGCGCCTCGGCCCGGCTGGCGTGGGATGATCGCGACCTTTTGCTGCTCGACGCGTATCACCCCAGCCGCCAGAATACGCACACGGGCAGGCTGACCCCGGCCATGCTCGACGGTGTTTTTCGCCGCGCGCGGAAGTCTCTGAACGCAGTACGGCGCGCCGCTTCGGCTTGATGCACGCCTCGCGCACGGGCGCGCTG
This sequence comes from bacterium, assembly GCA_050694895.1. Taxonomy (GTDB): domain Bacteria; phylum Sysuimicrobiota; class Sysuimicrobiia; order Sysuimicrobiales; family Humicultoraceae; genus JBQTJP01. The sequence continues at coordinate 7,232 of JBOGSE010000487.1, forward strand.
TGGCTTTGCGCTGCCGTGGTCGCCGGTGGACTGGCGCGCATCGTTCTTGCCGGCCGCCTCCCCATCGGTGATGACGAAGCCTACTACTGGCTGTGGTCGCAGCACCTGGCCTGGAGCTATCCCGATCATCCGCCCATGATTGCCGCGGTTGTGGCCGCATCGACGCACCTCTTCGGCGACGGCGTGCTCGGGATCCGCGCGCTCGCGGTGCTCATTGCCACCGTGACACCTCTGGCGGTGTATGTTGCCGGACGGGATTTGTTTGACGAACGTGCGGCGATGCTGGCGGGGCTGATCACTGCAATGCTCCCGGCCTTCGCGGTCGGCACCGTGTTTGCATTTCCCGACGCGCCGCTGGCGCTGTTCTGGGGACTCGCGCTGTGGGCGGGCTGGCGCGCTCTGCAGGAAGGCGGATGGTGGTGGGTGGCAACCGGCGCGGCTGTGGGTCTGGCGCTGCTGAGCAAGTTAACAGCCTTCGCTCTTGTCCTCGGTTTCGCGGGAGCGCTCGCCGCGGGAGGCTGGCGACGCGCAGTGCGCGATCCTGGATTCTACGCCGGGATATTGGTGGCCGCGGCGCTGTTCGCTCCGGTCGTCATCTGGAATGCCAGGCACGACTGGTTTCTGTTGCACATCACGCTGAGCCGCGAGCCGTGGATGACGCCGCGCTCGATCCCAGAGAACCTGCTCTTCTTTGTAGGCGGACAGATACTCTACTACGGCGCGCTCGCTCCTGTGCTGGTCGGGGCCGCCATCGCGGGAGTTCGCCGAAGGCACCCTGCGCTGCGGTATCTGGCCTGGATGAGTCTGCCTCTCTTGATCGCGATGGGCGTCGCAGCGCTCGGCGCGCGGCCCAAGCCGCACTGGCCGGGTCCGGCATACGTGTCTATGGCGCTGGCCCTGGGCGCACTCTGGGATGAGTGGACCCAGAGGAGGCCTGGCCTGTTCCGCGCATCGGTGGCCCTGACGGCGGGGACGACTGCGGCGTTATTCGTGGCGCTGTTGCTGCCCTGGGGTCCCGAGCAGGTGCGCTTGGGCATCGGACACTGGGAGCGCGTCGCAGACGCGATCAGCCGGCAGACGGTCGGGGGCACAGACCGCGTGCTCGTCCTGACCGATACCTACCAGGCGGCGAG
>JBOGSE010000488.1:0-3209 GCA_050694895.1 bacterium
TCCGGAGGTGGACGGCGACCTCCCCCTCGCGGTCGCGCCGGAGCAGCCCGCCGAGGAACCCTTCGATCTCGGACACCGTGGCCTCGCGCCGGTGGAAGGCGGGGGATCAGGCCTGCTCGAGGGTGACCTGCATCCCCGAGCGGACCTGCTTGAAGACCGTGGGGTCTCCGACGACGCGCCCGATCACGTTGACGGCGCTGGCGGGCCGGATCTCGTCGCCGGTGCTAACCGGGGTCCGACCAAAGAAGATGCAGAAGGCGGTCTCGGGAGGCCAATAGCCCAGGTCCCCTGCGCTCACCACCTCCCGCGCGTCCCGCTCGAGGGGGGCCTGGACCGGGATGGAGAAATATACCTCGTCCCCCCAGGTGTTGGCCCGGGCATTCAGGGGCAGGGCGCTCCAGATCTTGTCGGCCGTGGGCGTTGCCGTCAGCGTCGCCACGGCCGTCACCGTGCCCGCCCGAATCCGGATCTTCCGGCCCCGCGCCACTCCGTGCTCCTCCCGCCTCGCCCGCGCGGGATATAGCACGCGCCCGCTCGGGCCGTCAAGGCAGCGCGGCGTCTCGGCCGGCGGCTACCGATCCGCGCCGCTCGCCTGCTGGCCACAGGCACCGGCGTGTTTCATCACGCCTGTGCCCTGCTCGTGCGCCGGACCTACCCCTTCGTGGTAAAGGCCGACAGGCGCGACAGCACGCTCATGCGACAACCTCTCGGGACCACCTAACGGCATGGCGTTCAGCGGCCCGCGAAGCGGGGCCGCTGGAACGGCGGGTTAGGCGCGTTCGAGTCAGCATGCGCGCGACAGCGATGGGGACCATCGTCCACGCCTGATCGCGGCGATGACAATTCTGGCACACGCCTCGGCGTCAGAGCCGGCGTGGTGGTGCAGAAGGGGAATGCGCAGGCGCCCACAAACGTCAGGCAAGGTGGTTGGATAGATGTTCCAGAGGTTCCGAGCCAGGCGGACCGTGCACTGAAACGCATGAGGTGGTGGACTCAGGCGGGAGCGTTCGCAGCAGGCTTCCAGGACTGACCGATCGAAGCTTGCATTGTGCGCCGCGAGGAAGTCCACGCCTGCCAGTGTCTTCCGAAGAGAGGGCCAAAGCTGCCGAAACGATGGTGCATCTCGGACGTCGTCCCAGGCGATACCGTGCAGATGGGTGAAGACAAAGTCCCGCCGAGGCGGCCGAATGAGGTGGTACGCACGATCGACGACCCGGGTCCCCTCCACGCGCACAAGCGCCACCGCGCAAGCGCTATCGCGCTCGTAGTCGGCGGTCTCGAAGTCGATGGCCGCGAAGGTTGGGCCTTGTGCCAGGGGGCTGGCCGACCGTCGTCTCATTCATACCTCCCTCGGTGATGGAATGCCATTGTGCGCCTAACGATTGAGTATGCTGGTCGGCATATCCTGTTCTGAAACCTCCAACACCTGCGGCGATTCTCTGGCTGTTTCGAAGACTTGTCAAGGTCCGCGACGACCAGCCGTTGCCGACAATATCTGGCTGACTTAAGGGGTCAGACCGCATTGTGTGTCCCTCGTCTACGGCGATCCCACGAGAGGCTCAGTGGTGCCGATCTGACAGGCTCGGCGTGGCCCCCTTCGCCCGATCGGGGAACGGCCCCCTTGCAGATATGTCAGAGGTGACATATACTGGCGCCGATGGCATCGGCCGACAAGCCGCTGGTCTGGCTGCATGGCGAGGCGAAGACCCCGCCGTTTTCCGCCGCAGCCCGGCTGGAGGTCTGTCAGCGGCGCTTGCGCGCCTACGATCAGGCAGCGCGGGAGGAGGAGTGACGATGGACAAGGCAAAGCGGAAGCGGCTTGAGGCGCGAGGCTGGCGAGTGGGGACAGCGAGCGACTTCTTGGGGCTGAGCGCGGAAGAGACCGCGCTGGTCGAGATGAAAGTGCGCTTGAGCCAGGCGCTGCGTGCCAGACGCGAGGCTCGTGGTCTCTCGCAGGTCGCCCTTGCCAAGCGACTGCGGTCGAGTCAGTCTCGGGTGGCGAAGATGGAGGCGGCGGACCAGACTGTCTCGATCGACCTGCTCTTGCGTGGGTTGGTGGTACGCGGCGCGACGCCGCGGGACATCGCGAGGATCCTGGGGCGCAACCCCGGGGTGGCGGCCTAACTACAATTTAAACCTCACCCGTATACCCGCACACTCCCATCCGAGGAGAGTTGACGACAGGCAAGAACGCCTCCTCGTGCTCCGGGTCGTCCGCAGAGGTGTGATCCGCACAGTAAAAGGGGTTGCCCTCGTACCGGCAGTGGACGCAGACGAGTGTCGCAGGCCGACCGCATACCTGGCATGGCCACGCTGGCACCTCGTTCCGTGCCAGGAGCCGCACGGGCGACCGGCCGAGAACGCCGTCGCGCCAGCCCCATACCTGGAACACGAGTTCGGTGGTCGAGCCGAAGTCGTATTCGTAGGCGAAGCGATGCCCGGGTCCGTGGAGAACGTCGCCGATCCGATAATTCATGCTGCGCTCATCGCGGCGGAACCCGAACTCCCTATCCACGATCACCGAGTAGGTGACTCCGTCGATGTGGAACGCGCTCAGGTGGCCACAACACTCCAGCCAGAGACGGCGGAGGAAATCGTCCATCACTCGCAGCTTGGCGTCCCTCTTCACCTCGACGTCTACCCAAAACACCGGGTCATGCCGCCCGTGCACGCGTATCTGGAACACCCGAGACTTGTTCCCCTTCGGCGCGTCATGGGCAGCCGCGCAGTTCTGAAGGTGACCGCGCATCGTACCCTTCGTTTTTCGCGCCCCGCACAGACTACAGGTTCCTTGTGTCGACTGCTTACCCACGATGTGCTCCCATCTCTTCCTGGGCCGGGTGAGGTCTAACGTGCCGTTAACCGGCGCCCCGGTCGCGGCGCGTCCGTGTTGAACGGGTGATTGGGCGGGCGGAGCCCTTTCGGCCCCGGAGTAGCCCTCTGAGCGCTTTGTTTACCGCGCGGTCATTTGGAAAAGCGCGTGCAACTTGCGGCTCAAGAACAACGACATTGGTTGCTTCGGCCACCCTTTGGGCATACTTACCGCGAACAAGCGTGCCAAAGTCGGAGCGCTTGTATTCAGGCCGAAGCTCGTCCGTCGGTTTGCTGCTACCCTTCTTCATAGATCTTCCTTTCGCCCCGTGTCGCAGGGCGTGCACTGATGATTCGGATTGTATCGCCGCGCTCGGTGTGAGCTACCACAAGCAGAC
>JBOGSE010000489.1:0-6653 GCA_050694895.1 bacterium
CTACCTCAGCGGCTCTATCTTAGTGCGCAGCCCGCCCCTCTGCAAAGCGTCCCAATTGGCCAGGAGTTCCTGCCGATGAATCTCTGCCCAGGCAAGGACGAGACGCATCTCCCTGGCCGGCAAATTCCCGCCGATCAACTCGATGGCGTCGATAGCGAAAGTCGCCCTTTCATCTTGATAGTACGCGTGAAAGTGTGGCCGATGGTGCGGTACACCAGACTCCGCAAACATCCGGATCACGATGCCAAAGAACCGGCTGATTTCAGGCAACCGACGTCCCATAGGATTCATCGGCTTCGACAATGACTGCTTAAGGGGAAGACTGCCGTTAGGCGGTAAGAACGCCGCGATTCAGCCAGTTCGCGCTAGGCTCGTTCTCACGGGCGCCCTTCCCGCAGCGGCGTGATCGACCGGACCCAGTAGAACCTGGCGATCTCCCGCACCCGCTCCACGCGGACGCTGCGCACCTCGACCGCATCGCCTGCTGTCCCGGAAATGCGGCCGAACTTCTGGAACATGAGAATATGGAAGCGTTCCGGCGGAAACCGCAGCGTAACGCGCAGGTCCACGGTGCCGCGCGGCGACGCATACTGCTGGAGGTCTGATGGGATCTTGGGCGCGGCCTGTACGGCCAGCCACACCTGCCAGGCTACAATGACGGCGCCGGCGATCACAACGATGCGTCCGGGCCGCGAGCCGAGCACCGGCCGGATACTCATACTGCCGAAGTGCGGACGAGCCCGAAGACGCGCGCGACCAGCGCCTTATATGCCGCGTCCTCAATCAAGTGGTTCCAGGCGCGGGGCCGCGGTAGGTCCACGATGACGATTTCTCGGATACGGCCGGGGCGCGGAGTGAGGACGACGACCCGGTTGGCCAGGAAGACCGCCTCCTCGACGTCATGGGTGACGAAGAGCACCGTGGGTTGCTTGATCTCCCAGATCCGGCTGAGCTCCTCCTGAAGCGTCATCCGGGTCTGCGCGTCCAGGCTCCCGAAGGGCTCATCCATCAGCATCAGGTCAGGGTGGTTGGCCAACACCCGGGCGACACCGACGCGCTGCTGCATCCCGCCGGACAGCTCGTGAGGATAACGATACTCGAACCCCTCCAGGCCCACCAACGCGATGTACTCCAGGGCGATGCGCTCCCGCTCGTCTTTGGGGACATTCCGCATCTTCAATCCGAAGGCCACGTTCTCCAGCACCCTCTTCCAGGGGAAAAGGGCGAAGCTCTGAAAGACGACCCCCCTGTCGGGGCCCGGCCCCTGAATCCGCCGGCCGTTCAGCCGGATCTCCCCGCGGGTGGGCGGCATGAAGCCTGCCACGATGTTCAGCAGCGTCGTCTTGCCACACCCGCTGGGACCGAGGATGGCCACGAAGTCGCTGGTGCCAACCTCCAGGGAGATGTCCTCGATTGCCGCAACGTGCTGTCCCGAGTAGAGGTCGTGGTAGATCTTCGTGAGGTCGCTGATGACCAGACCGCCCATCGTCAGGCCACCGCGCGGGTGAGGCCCCATCGCTCTACGGTGGCCTGCTCCGCGGGCGCCAGGATCCCTCCATCCACCACATACCAGAGGATGCCCAGCACGATCATCCCCAGAATCATCTCGATCACGCTGCCCGCGCGGCGAGCATCGAACATCATGAAGCCAAGCCCAGAGGTGCCCACGATGATCTCCGCGGCGATCAGCGCCCGCCAGCCGTAGCCCAACCCGTTGCGCAGGCCGGTAATAATGTTGGGCAAGGCGCCCGGGATGATGACCTCGAAAAGAATGCGGTGCGACGGGGCGCCCAGGCTCTGAGCGGCGCGGACGACCTCCACCGGAACCGTCCGCACTCCCAGCGCGGTGTTGAAGATCATCGGGAAGATCACGGTGTAGACGATGACGAAGGTTATCGTTTTCAGCGTGAAGCCGAACCAGATGAGCAAGATGGGCAGCCAGGCGATGTCCCCGATCGCCTGGAAAAAAATGATCAGCGGCCAGAAGAAGCGGTAGCTCACCGGGTGGAGGCCGATGAGCAGCCCGAAGGGGACGCCGACGGCGATCCCTGCCGCCGCGCCGACGGCCAGCCGTGTCACGCTGTCCTGCGTATAGGCCGGCAGGATCCCCTTGTAGATCAGTTGCCCGAAGGATCGCACCACGTCGAGCGGGCCCGGGAAGAAGGCGCGGGGGAAGATCTCCAGTTCGACGACGACTGCCCAGACGACGACGAGAGGAACGAAGGGTCCCAGCGTGCGCACGACCGGCTGGGTAAGCAGCCAGCGCAGCGGGCGCACTACACTGCCCTCCGGGCCAGGCCCCAGCGCTCGATGGTGCGCCGCTCGATGGGAGCCAGGATGAGACGGTCGATGGCCACCCAGATCGCGCCGATGACGATCATTCCGAGCACGATCACCTCGGTGCGATAAAAGTCCCGGGCGAGGAAGACCATGTAGCCGAGCCCGGCGTTGGTTGCGATGATTTCCGCGGCGATCAGCCCGCGCCAGGCGAATCCCATCCCGGTGCGGATGCCCGTGACGATGTTTGGCAGGGCGCCGGGCAGCAGCACCTCGGTGAGCACATGCCAGCGGTTTGCCCCCAGCGAGTAGGCCGCGTTGATCAGCATCGGGGGAATCTGCGTGACGCCCAGGATCGTGTTGTAGACAACGATGAAGAACACCGCGTTGAAGATAATGAAGGTGATCGCGCCGAAGCCATAGCCGAACCACAACGTGGCCAGCGGAATCCAGGCGATCCCGGCAAGCACGGCAAAGAAGCGCAGCAGCGGCGTGAAGAAGGCCGCCACCGCGCGGTTGGTGCTGATGGCGATGCCGAGCGGGATGCTGGCCGCAATGGCCAGACTCCCGCCGACGATCACCCGCGTGAGACTGGCGGTGACGTGGCCGGCGATCGCCCCGGTCCGCCACTGCTGGGCCAGCGCCGCGGCGACGTCGGCCGGTGCCGGGAAGACCCGCAGCGGCACGTCGTACGCGCGCACCGCCGCGGTCCAGGCGATAATCAGCACGACAAAGGGCGCGGCGAACCAAATCGCCGGCTCCAGCCGGCCGCGCACAGCAGCAAGCGGCCGTGACGCCACCACCGGCGCCACGGCCACGTCACCCGGCTTCGGATCCACACTCCCTATGGGCACGATCCCCTGAAGGCATACTCCGGTCGCACCTGAGCCGCTGACGGGATCGAGGGAAGGTCGGCGAAGAGCTCGGGGCTGCGCCTCATCACATTCAGGATCGGTCCGGGCATGAACACTTTGTTCACGTCGAACGTGCTGGTAATCACGCCCAGCCGGTGCATGGTCGTGACCGCGTTGTGCAGGGCGAGATAGTTGAAGCAGGAAATACGGATGTCGATGGTCGGCGTGTTGTTCCGCACTCCTCGCAGAGCGACCTCCGGCCGCAAACCCGGCAGCCATCGCACGGCGACGATGGCCGTCTTCACGGATTCGGCCCGCATGAATTTGTCCGCTTCTGCCCGCGCCGCGAGAAAGCGCTCGATGATCTCCTGGTTGCGCTCCGCCCAGCTGCGAATGGCCACGTTGAAGCCCACAAACCCGATGAAGCCGCCGCCACGCACGACCTCATACGTGTTGGGCACCTCCCTGAGCGCGATCACTGGCCAGGGATCCCAGGTCGCAAAAGCATCCGCGGCGGCCCCGCGAAGGGCCACGGGCATCTCGGGCGGAGGCGAGTTGACCAGGGTCACGTCGCCGACCGCAATACCGGCCTTCTCGAGGATGCTGAGAATGTAGAAGTGGCTGATCGTGCCAAATGAAACCGCGATGCGTTTGCCCTTCAGGTCGCGGATGGTGCGGATACCCGAACCCTCGCGCGCAACCAGGGCCATGGTGTCGTCGCCGCCCAGCTTCACGGAGCTGCCGCTGTAGTTGCCGACAATGACCAGGTCCATGCCCCGGACGACGGCCCCGATCATGGGCACGCCCACCTGCGCCATCTGAATCTCGCCGGCCTGCAGCGCGTTGAGCTGGTCGACGCCCGTGGGATAGGGCGTGGCGATGGTGACATCGAGTCCCCACTTCTCGAAGAGGCCCTGGTCCAGCGCGACGGGGACTCCCAACTGGTCGATGGCGGCGACAATGCCTGCCCGCACCTTCGTGAGGGCCGGTGCCGCCTGCCCCACCCCGGCCGAGGCGAAGACGATCGTGATGATGGCCATCAGGGCCATCCACCGCATGCTTCGGCGCATTCGCTGGTCACTCACGTGCGCTCCCCCCTCTCCCTGACGTGTACCTGTTCCTACAGGCCCACCCTTCCCCCTCCTGTGATGCTGCCGGGCGGTTCCTACGCGGGTGGCTTCGCCTCCTCCCGTCATCGCCCTGTTGCGTGCGGTCGGGTAGCAATCAGGCAGCAGATTGGGGAAGGAACTCGCGAAGCGCTCCCGAAGGTCCCGCGTGCTAGCAGGCGGGAGAGTACTATCCGCATCAAGTACGCCACCTCGCGGGGTCCTACCGGGTGCTGTTGCCCCACAGAACGACTGCATGCCATTTCTAGCACCTGCGTTCCAGACGGGCTCTCTCAAATCAACGATTTGTCAGCGTGAAAGGGGGAGAATGCAATGACTAGGGGAGAATGCAATGACTAAGGGAACCTGGACCCCTTCGCGTTTCCTGTACATCCCGCTCATCCTCGTGATTGCTCTTGCCGTTTTGGCTGATTGGAAAGCGGGTCGTGTGGTCTCTCAGAGCCCAGGGAGCCTGCTGGCCTCGACTTTTTCACAGCTTGACTTCATGTTAGATGACCGAGCGGTCGTGAAGGACTCAGATTGGGGATCTCTCAACATGACGATTCTGGGCTCCCCAGATATCGTGTACCTCAACCTCTCAGCGAACGGCAATTGGGTCCTACAGAATATCCCTGTGGTCAGCATTGAAGGCCCCGGAGTGAATCAATCTATGTTTTCCTATTTCTTCCTCGGCGTAAATTCGGGACAACGTCTCGATAGACTCAGGCACGGGCTCACGCTGACCTCGAACGTACGAACTTCTCCACCCGCCGAAACCCAGCTGGCCATCCTGGAACACAGGACCGTTATCTTTAACAGAGGAATACGGAATCGTAGGGCGCGCCTCCACGACGCCCGGACCTCCGGTTTCCAGTCAGGCGCACAGGCGAGGAGCGGCGAGCAGAGCGTACACCGGGATTTTCCAAATCAGGAGGCCGGCAAGAACGAGTGCGTTCCCGTAGCGCTGTCCAACAGTCTGCAATTTCTGAAACGGACGCACGGCCTTCCCCTGACGGATGCTGAAGTGAGCATTGCGAACATGAAGCGAGTAGTGGGCTGGCAACAGACGGGTGCCCCACAACAATGGGAGAGGCGGAAGAGGGACTTTCGGCCGGACCTCATCACAACCACGATCACTCAGCAAATCGAAGAGGTGGTTGCGGCACACAGAAGACGGTGCGATGTCGAATTGTCAGCGGGGACGCACGTCGCGGCCGTAGTCGGGATTACCCCACTCGAGAATGGCAATCACACTCTCTATGTGGCGAACGACTTGGAGCAGGGGAAAGATGACGGCAGAGTCACCGAAATAGTCACGTACGATTCGAGGAGGAGGAGGGTTAGCGGCGACGCGATTTGGGGAAACGGGAGAGTCAGTTTCTTCGTCATAGAATGCCCGAGGGAAGGGAGACCAACTCCAAGCCCGTCCCCGACTCCCACTCCATCTCCGAGTCCAAGGCCGAGCCCCTAGGGCGTCAAGCGTCGTAAGGGTGTGCACACTAAGACGAGGGCGGTTTTTCCCCCTGCAGAGGTGGGTAAAACTGCGTGCACATGCTCAATGCCCTGGAGGGGTAACACGATGGCGCCGCTAGCGATCCCGGTCAATATGTATGCGGTCGACAACAGGATCATGATCACGGCCCCGGTTCCTGGAATGGAACCGGCCAGCATCAGCATCCAGGTGGATGGTCGCCAGCTGTTGATCCGGTGTGGCATGCGCGGGCCGGGACAGGAGCGGACCAAGGAGCACCTCATGCACGAGTGGACGGTCGGACCGTACTGTCGGGCCATCGACCTCACCAGGCCCGTGGATGTAAGGAAAGCGAACGCCTCGTATCACAACGGCGTGCTCGTGATCATCCTGCCGACCGCAAAGCTGTGGACATCAGGAAGCGTCACCATGCGCAAGGTGGGCACTGCGAAGGGTCAGATCATCCACCACGTCGGCCATAACCCCAAACGCCCAGGACGAAGAGTCCCGCGAGGAAGAAGAGTCCCGCTGAGCCGGGTCAGAGGTTGAACGCGCGGCTGCTGCTTGAAAGTCGATCTCTACGAGAAGATGCGTTCCAGGTTAAGGGTGAAGCCGGGAAGAACAGGATCAAACGAAACCGACTGGGGCGAATCCAGAATCTGCGGTTCCCGACCAGGCGCGTAGATCTCGACCGTACGGTGCTGCGGATCGATTAGCACGGCGAGCCTGGCGCCGTTCGCAAGATAGGACCGCATCTTCTTTCGAAGGTTCGAGAGAGCGTCGGTTGCCGAGAGAATCTCAAACACCGCGTCGGGACACAGCGGTGCAAACCCGTCCTGCTCCCTAGAACTAAGTGCCTCCCAGCGCACACCGCGCACCCAGGATGCGCCCGGTACCAGTAAAGAACCATCGGGCAAACGGAAGCCCGTGGACGAACCGAAAGCC
>JBOGSE010000490.1:0-5811 GCA_050694895.1 bacterium
GCCCACAATGGAACCGCGATGATCGGCGAAGGGACCACGGTCCAGATGATCGTAGCGGCAGACGCGCTGCGGGCGCGGTTCACTCAGATCGGCGCCCGACAGCCAGGAGGCTAGTCGCAGAACCCCCCTCGTCAGCCGGCATCCGAAAGTCCGAGGTAAGCTTCCCGCACGAGGGGATGATTCACCAGCGTCTGCGCCGCGCCTTCGAGAACGACACGGCCGCGCTCCAGGACGTAGGCGCGGGCTGACACCTCGAGGGCAAGGTACGCGTTCTGCTCGACCAGCAGCGTCGTCACCCCGTGGGCCCCGAGCGTCCGGATGACGTCGAAGAGATGCTCGACGACGAGCGGCGCCAGGCCGGTCGACGGCTCGTCGAGGAGCAGCAGATGAGGATCGGCCATCAGCGCCCGGCCGATGGCCAGCATCTGTTGCTCCCCCCCGCTGAGTGTAGAGGCGGTCTGCCGCCTTCGCTCCCCGAGCCGCGGAAACGAGCTGTAGACTCGATCGAGTCCGTCGTCGACACTTCGTCGATCCCGTAGGCGCCCGCCGAGCAGCAGGTTCTCGTGCACCGTCATAGATGGAAAGACTTCGCGGCCTTCGGGCACCAGGGCCAGGCCAAGCGCTGCAATGTCGGGCGCGGCCAGGCCCTCGATGTTGCGATCGCGAAACCGAATCCGCCCCGCTCTGGGCTTCAGTAACCCCGCGAGCGTCTTGAGGATGGTCGTCTTCCCCGCGCCGTTGGGGCCGACGATCGTCACGATCTCGCCTTCGCCGACGCGGAAAGACGCGTCCCAGACGACCGTGACCTTGCCATAGCCCACCACAAGGTCGCTAACGACCAGCATCGCGGTTCTCCCGGCGCGCGCCCAGATAGGCCCGGATCACTTCGGGGTTTCGCGCGATCTCGTCCGGAGGGCCATCGGCGATCTTCCGGCCGAAGTCCAGGACGATGATCCGCTCGCACACCGCCATAATAATCCGCATGACATGCTCCACCAGCACGATGGTCGTGCCCTGCTCGCGCACCCGCCGGATGAGGCGGGCAGCCTCACCAATCTCCGCTGCCGTCAACCCAGCGTTGATCTCGTCCAGCAGGAGCAGCCGGGCGCCCGAGGCAAGCGCCCGAGCCAGTTCGAGTCTCCGCAACTCGACGATGGTCAGGCTGTGCGGGGCTTCACCGGACCTCGTGCCGAGGCCGACAAAGTCGAGGATGGCCCTCGCCTGATGGGTCGCCGCCTCCGGGGCGGGAGGCCTGCCGCCGAAGCGCAGCCCGACCAGAACGTTTTCCAGACACGACAGGCTTGCGAACGGTTGCGGGACCTGGAAGGTCCTGGCGATGCCAAGTCGGTTGATGCGATCCGGGCTCAGACGCGCCAGATCGTGCCCGTTAAAGCGAATCTCGCCGCCGTCAGGCGGGTGAACGCCCGTCAAAGTGTTGATGAGCGTGCTCTTGCCGGCCCCATTCGGTCCAATGAGACCCACGATCTCCCCTTGCCCGATCTGGAACTCGACATCGCGTAGCGCTACTAACCCTCCGAATCGCTTCGTGAGCCCTCGGACGGTCAGCAGGCTCACGGCTGCCTCTGCGGAAGGTGCGCCCGCTTCGCCGCCAGTCCCCCGGTGGCCCACGCAGCCGCCCGGGCGACCATTGGGTAGATGCCGCGCGGCAGCGCGATGACGACGACGGCGAGGAGCACCCCGATCAAGATCAGGCTCTCGAACCCGCCCAGCCGGCGGATCACCCACTCCCAGAGGACGCGCACCACGAGGGTCCCGATGATTGGTCCCTCCGCGGTTCCAAGCCCCCCGGCGATCGTGTAGAGCATCGGCCAGATGGAGTCCGCCAGGCCGAAGATCCCGGGCTCGATGTGACGCGTGAGCGTGTGGCCGTTCAGCGCGCCGGACAGTCCGGCCAGATACCCCCCGAGCATCATGGCCAGGAGCCGGTACCGGACGACGTTGATCCCCGCGGTGGAGGCCACGAGTTCGTTGTCGTGCAGGGCGACGAACGCCAGCCCGGTTCGTGAGCGCATGATGGCCGCAACAACGAGGTAGGTGCCCACCATCAGGACGAGACCCACGAGATAGTTGACGTCGGCGGTGCGTGCAATCGTGATCCCCTCAGGCACCAGCCGCGGCGCGGTGAGGCCATCCCAGCGATTCGTCAGCCAGGCGAACTGCTCGACCACGAGTACCTGGACGATCGCGCTGCAACCGAAGGTGACCATCCCCAGGTACACCTCGCGCAGGTGGCGGCACAGCGCGCCAATGCCGAGGCCGACCACGGCCGCCAGCAGCGGCCCGAGGAAGAGCGAGAGCGCCGGGGGCACGCCCAGGCGGGTCGAGAGGAGGGTCGACCCGTAGGCGCCGAGACCCAGAAACACGGCGTGGCCGAGGGAGAACTGCCCGGAGTGGGCGACCAGGTTCCACGACTGTGCGTAGATGGTGAAGATGAAGACAAATGTCAGTACATGCAGTATGAAGAGTTCCCGCACGACTGCGAGGAAGGCGCAGCCCAGGCCGAGCATGACGGCCGCCCCCCAGAGCGGCTGGCGCATGGTTCGGACCAGGGATCGTATCATCGCTCCTTAGGCTAGGCGCCCTCGCGGAAGAGGCCCTGGGGGCGGAGCAGGAGCACCAGGATCAACAGCAGAAAGGCGACCGCGTCCCGCCAGGTGCCACCGAGGAGGAACGTGGCAACGCTCTCTACCACGCCATACAGTAAGCCTCCGACGGCCGCGCCCCGCACGCTGCCGAGCCCACCGAGGGTGATGACGGCAAAGGCTTTGATGGCCGGGAGCGTGCCGGCGTAGGGGTTGAACGGGTTGACAATGCCGTAGAGGGAACCGGCGAGCCCGGCCAGCGCGGCGCCGATCCCAAACGTCACCGTATCCATGCGTTCGACGCGGATCCCCATCAGCAGCGCGGCCACCCGGTTCTGGCTGGTCGCGCGGATGTCCCGGCCGAGCCGCGTACGGAGCAGCACTATCCACAGCCCGGCCATGATCCCCCAGGCCAGGGCCAGCAGGATCACAAAGTCATAGCGCAGCGTGATGAGCCCCAGATCGAGCACGCTCGTCGCGTAGGCCGTCCGGATCTGCGCGTCCTCGCGGAAGAGGGGGACGAAGACCCGGGCCACGGCGTTCTGGATGATGAGGATCAGAGCGATGCTGAGGAACACCTCATTGATCTTGGCCGTACCCCGCAGCAAGCGGAATCCAAAGCGCTCGACCCCGATCCCCAGCGCGCCGACCGCCGCCATCGATGCCGCCACGCCGAGGTAGGGGTTCAGCCCAAATGCGTGCGAGAGCAGGAGCGTGGTGAACGCGCCGGCAATCATGAGCTCGCCGTGGGCGAAGTTGACGACCTTCATCACACCGAAGATGAGCGTGAGCCCCGTCGCCAGCAGCACGTAGAGGCTGCCGATGACGAGCCCCCAGATCAGGACGCGGAGGAGGGCGCCGGCGTCGAGGATCACGCTAGCGCCCTCCGGATGTCACGCGGGAGATGGTCGGCGGGGCTTGCCGCCGTCGCCTGGACTGCTTATGGACGCCTGAACCTTGCGTCGGCCAAGTCAGCCGGCCACACGATCACGGGACGCAGTTCCCTGGCCTTCTCATCCCAGAACATCTGCGACGTAAAGAGCAGGAACGGGACCTCGCGGTACCGAGAGTCGAACTTGATCTTTCCTCCCCGGATCGGTAAGACGATCTGGTCCATCTCGAGCTTGCCAAGGGCCTCGATGATTTTCGCCTTGTCCAGACTTCCTGCATTCTCGACGGCCTTCGCGGCGATGTAGACGACATCGTACCCCGAGGCGCCCAGGACGCCGGGCAGCACCCCGAACTTCTGCTCAAAGTTCTTCCGGAAATCCGCCCACTTCGTGTAGGCAGGACTCCTCGGGATCGCGTGCGTGCTGTAGATACCAAGCAAGGTCGAGAAGATACCGAGCTTGCCCGCGTCCCTGTAATAGAGGGGGTCGTCGGCGCAGGCGCAGACGGGCCCGAAATGGGTCACCTTGAAGTCAATGCCGATGTCCAGGGTCGCCTGATTGATCATTGCAATCGTCTCCCCCCGGAAGCCCATGGGGATGAAGACGTGGGGATTCAGGGTTCTGATCCTGGTGAGCTGCGGACGGTAATCGGTTTCGCCAACCCTGAAGCGCTCGCTGGCGACGACGTCGATCGGCAGGCTGGCCTCCTTTACCTGCTCCACGAACCCTTTGAAGTACTCGGCGCCGAACGGCGAGTCCTGATAGAGCCAGGCGACGCGCAGCGGCCGGTCCGCGGACCAGACGGGCTTGACATGGTTCGCAAGGAAGTCGGCGGTCCCGGCCCCATACATCAGGCCCGTGGCCTGATAATGGAAGACCATGGATTTTCTCGCGTCGGGCCCGTGCTCGAGCGTGCGCGTGAAGAGCGGGGTCGAAGGCGTCGGGATGTAGGGGATGGCATGCTCCTGAATCACGGGGAGGGCCGCCATGCCGAAGGCGCTTCCGAGCCCGCCGAAGACCAGATTCACCCTGCTCTCGACGATGAGCCTGGTGACCGCCGAGACCGCAGCCGTCGTCGACGTCTGGTCGTCACCGACAACGAGTTCGAGCTTGAGGGTGCCTCCTGCGTCCCTGACCCGCACACCTCTCGCGTTGATCTCCTCCACGGCGAGCGTGGCGGCGCGCAGCTGGTCCTGACCGGTGGCCGCCGCCGGCCCGGTCATCGAGGTCAGCAGCCCCAGGCGGATTGTCCGGGCCTGCCCAGTGGTGGCCGGCGGGTTGATGCCGAGAGCGGTGGCGACGAGCACCGCGATGGCGAAGATCACACCCGTTCTCAACCAGGACATGACGCTCCCCCCTTCGTTATGCGCACAATAGTCAGTTCGCCTACGCCTGGCGCGCCACCTCGGCGGTGAGGCGGAGCTTGCGCTCCTGGGTCTCCGGCCGGATCGCATTGCCGCGCGCGACCGAGGCGAACCCGCACTGGGGCGAGAGCGCCAGTTGCTCCCGGGAAAAGTACCGGCTTGCCTCGTCGATCCGGGCAGAGAGATCCGCCGGCGTTTCTAGCCGGTCGGTCTTGGTTGTGATCAGGCCCAGGACCACCCACTTGTCATCTGGGACCCGGGCCAGCGGCGCGAAGTCGCCGGACCGCTCGTCGTCATACTCCAGCAGGAGGCGGTGTACGCGCGTTCGCCGGAAGATCCGGTCAGCAATGGCAGCGTAACCTCCCTTGCCCATGTAGCGGCTCGCATTGTTGCCCCTACAGATGTGGAGGCCGAAGGTGACGCCCGCGTGCCCGTCGATCATGGCGTTGATCATGTCGATGCCACCTTCGATGACCCGGTCGGGCTCGAAGCCTTTGCTCTTGAACCAGTCCTGCTGCCGGGGTTCGAGGAGCACCCCAAACTCTGGAGCGTCGATCTGAATGTACTCAGCGCCGAGCCGGACCTGCTCGGCCACTTCGTCACGGAGGATGTCGGTGACATCGGCGAGGAACGCCTCCGCCGAGGGATACGCGGCCTCCGAGCGTCCGGGCACCCAGTAGAAGCAGAACATCGTCGGGCTCGGCAGTGTGATCTTGGTCGGGCGCGCGGTCTTGCCGCGAAGGTAGGCGAACTCTTCGGCGGAAAGGTGACGCTTCCGGCGGATCTTGCCGGTCACGGCGAACGTCAGCGTGCCGGTCTCGGCCTCACCGTCCATCCGGTACCAGGTGTACTGGACGCCCTCCGGCAGGCGCTCGAAACCGTCCGTGGCCTGCACCAATTGGCTCAGGAACAGGTCCCGCCGCATCTCGCCGTCGGTCACGACATCGACGCCGG
>JBOGSE010000491.1:0-3587 GCA_050694895.1 bacterium
CACGTCCCGTACATTCTGCGGCGCGGCACCTCCGTATTGGAGGCGGCGGGGGTCGTCCATAAGGACTTCGCCGAGCGCCTCAAGTACGCCAGGCTGTGGCGAAAGGGCGGTGAGATCGACGGCCAGATGATCGGACGGGATCACCCACTCGAGGACGGCGACATTCTTGAGCTACATGCCTGAGGGACTCCAAAAAGCTCGAGGGCGGGAGCGGGCCCCGCCCTCGGTTACGCCGGAATGCCGCGACGCAGGTGGCCGCGTTCTACATAGGCTGCGCTGACTGCGCCTGGGGCTTCGGCTCCCAGAGGAACAACACGGTGCCCTGGTTGTCGGCGAACGAGGCCCACCAGCCGAAGTTCGGTACTTCTGTCTTTGGCTTCAACACTTTGCCGCGCGCGGCCTTGATCTCTTTGAGTTTGGCGTCGAGGTTGTCCACCCCGATGTACGCCTGGACGACAGGCTTCGTGGGAACCTTCTTGACCTTATAGATGCCGCCACCGGTGCCGCCGTCGGCCCGAAACATGGTGTACTCCTTGCCGTAGTCCGAAAAGCTCCAGCCGAAGACCTTGCCGTAGAACGCCTTCGCCCGCTTCAGATCCTTGGTCGGAATCTCCACGTGCACAAACCCAGCCACCGCTCCCCACCTCCGCTCGATTGTCTGCCGCTGCGTGGGGGAGAATTCGCTGACGGCGGCGCCGCCTCCTGGTAAATCAGTGCAGGAGAGAGCGGAGATGCTCGATGAGGCGGAAGATCAACCCGGCGGAGACCCCGATCAGCCCAATCGAGACGCCGGCGACCAGGAAGCCGGCCACCATGAATGCGGCATCCCGGTTGATGAGGCTCATGCCCAGCAGCATCACCGAGACGGCCGGGAGGGTGTTGAGGAGGGGGAAGGGGCCCAGCAGGATCACGCCCATGAGCAGGACCACCACGCCGACCAGCCGCAGGCTGAGGCGCTCGTCGAGCCAGATCCCGCGCGGCCGCGACAGCCGCTCGACCGTGCGGATGATCGGCACGCCGCGCCGGCGCAGGATCTCGATGGTGTGGCTGGCCAGGACGTGGTTCCGCAGCCGCTGCGGTACCCACGGTCGGGTCGAGCCGGCCAGCATCTGTACGGCGAACATGGCGTAAATGGGGCCGACGATCGTCGACGATCCCGGGGGCAAGAACGGAATGAGCATCGGCAGGCCCAGGATGAGCAGGAGCAGACCGAACCCGCGCTCTTCCGTGCGGTCGAGGAGATCGCCCAGCCGCATGGGCCGCGTCCCCGCCTCATTGAGGATGCCCTCGATGAGCTTGGAGAGTGGAATCTCCTCGACGTGCCCGCCGGCCGGCTCCACCGTCACCATCCGTCGCCTGGTATCACCCGAGTGTCATGCGTGGATCGAGCGCGTCCCGCAGCCCGTCCCCGAGCAGGTTGAATGCCATCACCGCAAGGAAGATCGCGACCCCCGGAAACGTCGCGATATACCATGACGAGAAGAGGTACGTCTGTCCTTCTCCCAGCATCGTGCCCCATTCTGGAGTGGGCGGTTTGACGCCCAGCCCGAGGAATCCCAGCCCTGCGGCAGTCACGATAGCTGTGCCCAACTGGAGAGTCGATTGGACGATGAGCGGCGCCAGAGAGTTGGGGAGGACGTGGCGGAAGATGATCCGGCCCGCCGAGGCACCCAGCGCATGCGCCGCCTCAACGTATGTCTGGGCCCTGATCGAGAGTGCCACGCCGCGCACCAGGCGTACATAGACCGGGGCCGTGGCCAGACCGACCGCCACGACGACATTGGTGATCCCGACCCCGAGCACCGCGATCAGCGTGAGTGCCAGGAGGAACCCTGGGAAGGCCAGCATCACATCGACCAGCCGCTGCACCGCGATGTCTATTGTTCCGCCATAGTATCCGGAGATCAATCCCACCGGAACCCCCAGGGCCGCGCTGAACACCACCGCCAGGATGCCGATCAAGAACGACACACGGGCGCCATAGACCACCCGGGTGAACAAGTCCCGGCCCAGCTGATCCGTGCCCAGGATGTGCGCCTGCGAGGGCGGTTGGAGCACGCGGTCGAAGTACGCCTCGCTGGGATCTTCCGAGAACAGCCACGGCGCGAAGAACGCGGCCAGCACCAGCAGCGCGATCACCACCAGGCCTGCGGACGCGGTTCTGTGGCGCGCCAGCCGGTGCCACACGCCCGGGCGGGCACGGACTTCGACCTCGGACGCCCACCTAACCGTAGTGGATGCGCGGATCGACATAGGCGTACAGCAGGTCAACGGTCAGATTCACCAGAGCGAAGAGGGCGGCAAAGATCAAGACGACGCCTTGAATCACGGGATAATCCCGGCTCGCCACCGAGTTGACCAGCAGCCGGCCAATGCCGGGCCAGGCAAAGACCGTCTCGGTCAGTATGGCGCCCCCAAGCAGCGTGCCGAACTGCAGCCCGATGACCGTCATCACCGGGATGAGCGCGTTCTTCAGCGCATGGCGCAGCGTGACGGCCTCGTCGCGCACGCCCTTCGCGCGGGCCGTCCGAATGTAGTCCTGATTGAAGGTCTCCAGCAGGCTGCTGCGCGTCATGCGCGCGATAATCGCAATCGACACGGCCGCGAGCGCGATCGTGGGGAGAACGATATGGGCCGGTGTGCCGTAGCCGCCCGCGGGCAGCCAGTGCAGGTAGACCGAGAACAGGAGCATGAGCATCAGCCCCAGCCAGAACACCGGAATCGAGACGCCGAACAACGCGACGCCCATCACGGCATAGTCCAGGGCCGAATACTGCCGTGTTGCCGAGAGAATGCCGGCACTCATCCCGGCGACGGCTGCCAGCAGAATGCTCGACACCGCCAGCAGCACGGTGGCGCGCAAGCGGCTGGCGATCTCTTCAGCGACCGGGGCGCGGGTGACCGCCGATGACCCCAGGTCCCCACGCGCCAGACGCCGGAGGAAGATCCCGTACTGGACATGGATCGGCCGGGTCAGGCCCAGCTCGACTCGCAGCCGCGCCACTTCGTCTTCCGACGCCTGGAACCCAGCGATCAATCTGGCCGGGTCGCCCGGGATCATCCGCACCAGAAAGAAGACGACCAGCGTGACGCCGAGCAGGGTGGGAATGATCAATCCCAGGCGGCGCAGTATGTAGCGGCCGAGCGTCGACATCAGCGGATCACGGCCGTGCAACCGAAGGGGTCGCAGCCGCGTGCGGCCGCGACCCCCCGCCAAGACGAACTAGCTACTTCCACGTAGCGCAGTGAGGGGAGTTACGCGGTTCCGCATTGGCTCCGCACGTCGCGCCCCACTTCTCGATAGGATTGATCACAACGCTTTCCAGGTTCTTCACCGTCACCACATACCACTTCTGGCTCCAGAGGAAGACCCACGGGGCGTCGTTCCAGACCAGCGTCTGGGCCTCCTTGAAGATCGCCTTGCGCTTGTCGGGATTGATCTCCGACCGCGCCTGCGTGAGCAGCTCATCGACCTTGGCGTTCTTGTAGAAGGACGGCGCCAGCCCGGCGGGCGGGGCCTGTGAAGAGTGAAACTGCCCATAGAGCACGCCATCGCAGTCGAGCACCGGCCAGGCCCATCCCAGCAC
>JBOGSE010000492.1:0-14001 GCA_050694895.1 bacterium
GATCGCAAGAGCAACCAGGTGAAGAAGATGCTGACCTGGCTGCAGGAAGCGGGCGCGTCACCGGGCCGCCGGGCCGCCAATGTCGTCTCCGATCCCGTCAAGAAGATGCGATCGCTGGGCGGCGCGGCGCTCGAGCAAGCGTACCTTCCAATGATGGCATCGCGCCTCGAGCACAGCGCGGAATTGGCAAGTCTGGCGGCGACAAAGGCCAGCAAAGCTGAGGTGCGCAGTCTCGCGGCGGAGGTCATGAAGGTCGAGAAGGCGGAGGCCGCGATGCTTCGATCCTGGCTCAAGCAATGGTACAACAAGTAGCACGCGAGGCTCCATCCTCACAATCCAAACTTCGGGGACGCCCAATGCTGCGGCGCGCGGGGCTCTTCATCCTTGCGCTCCTGGTCGCCATCTCGCCGGCTGTCGCATCCGGCGAGTTCGTCATCATCGCTCCACCGGGTGTCACGCCGGCCGTCCACCGGATGGTGCACCAGGCGGCCGAACGGTGCGTCCCGCTGTACGCGGGCTTTCTGCGGACGCGGCTGTCGGAGCAGATCGAGATCCACATCTTTCCGACACGGGCCGCGTTCGTGCGCGGGCGCCAGACGATCGCCGGCGAAACCGTAGAGGAGGCGCAGCGCGCGGCCGATTATCTTGGCAGCGCCATCGGCTATGCCGTGATGATCAATCAGGCCACGCACGAGGGGGCGCCGCCCGGGGAGCTCGCGGGCACGACGTGCCACGAGATCCTTCACGTCTATCAGTTCGAGCTGGTTACCGGGGACGGCCAGGACTCCCATGAATGGATGCTCGAGGGCTACGCGTATTTCATGGAGAAGGTCGCGCTCGAGCACCTGGGCTTCGAGACGCTTGCCGCGGCGCGCGAGCGGGCCGTGCGCGTGCTGAAGGTGCAGCCCTTCGAGATCCGCACGAGCGCGATCGGCCTGGTGGCCGGCGGGCTCTTCAGGGCCGCACCCATTACGGGATCTGGGCGGCTTCTCCCGCGGCTGGCGGAGATGACGACGCCGGACCATCTTAACGCCGTGGGCGTGCATCTCGGTGAGGCCTTGCCCCACTACCTCTTCCTGATGATGGACTTTCTGCACGGGGCCACATCGCACAATCATTTCGTGACCTACTTCAAATCTTTCGCGCCCAACGCCGGGGCTCCCGCGGCGGACGACAACTTCCGCACGGCATTTAGGATGACGGTTGCGGAGTTTCAACTGCGCGCCGACGCGCGCCTCGCCGCGATGCTGCGCTAGACCTCCGACGAAGGGAGGCCGCGCGACCGCACCGAAGCCGATACGCGATCCTCATCACCTCGCGAGGTGCGGCGTGCTTCTCTCGGGCAAGCGGGCCCTCATCATGGGGGTCGCAAACAAGCGCAGCATCGCCTGGGGTATCGCGCAGGCGTTCCACCGCGAAGGCGCGAGCCTGGCGTTCACCTACCAGAACGATCGCCTGAAAGAAAACCTGGTCGAGTTGCTGGGCGACATCGCGGGTGCCGACGCGCATCCCACCTTCCCATGCGATGTCGCCTCGGACGAGCAGATCGGCGCGGTGTTCTCCGGCCTGCGCAAACGCTGGGAGGCGCTGGACGTCCTGGTCCACTGCCTGGCCTTCGCCGACCGCGAGGATCTCGCCCGCCCATTTTCAGAGATTTCGCGCAAGGGGTACGCGCTCGCGCTGGACGTCAGCGCGTACTCGCTCATGCGGTGCGCGGGCGCGGCACGGCCGCTGCTCGAGGCGGCCGGAGGGGGCAGCATCCTCACCCTGACGTACAACGCGGTGGACCGCGTCGTGCCCTCGTACAACGTCATGGCGGTGGCCAAGGCGGCGCTGGAGTGCGAGGTGCGCTACCTCGCGGCCGAGCTCGGGCCCAAGAACATCCGCGTCAACGCGATCTCGGCGGGCCCCCTGCGGACGCTGGCGGCCAGCGCGGTGCGGGGCATTTCTGGTTTCCGGGACGCCGTGGAAGAAGTCGCCCCGCTGCGGCGCAACGTCACACAGGAAGAGGTCGGCGACGTCGCGGTCTTCCTGGCCTCCGATCTCTCACGCTCGGTCACGGGCAACACGATTTTCGCCGACAGCGGCTTTCACATCATGGGCGTGACCGGAATGGCAGAGGGGGCGAAGAAAGACCGGGCGCCGGTCTGAAGGTCAGGCGCGGGCTTCCTGCCGCTGGAACATCCGGTATGTCAGCGCGAACAAGAGCAGAACCGCGGCGATCAACGCCGTCAACTGCGGCCAGATCAGCAACAGGCTTTGCGAGAACGGTAGCGCGGTGCCCAGAATTGCGCCTTCTAACTGAGTAATCAGCACCGGCCCCAGCGCGCGCACCTCCGGATTGAGCAGTCCGAGCACGATCTCGGAATACAGCGTGTTCGGCGACAGGCGGGAGAGGAACAGGCGCAGCTGCGCCCTGGTGAGTTCGCTGGCGTTGGGAGCGGTGACCAGCAGGACCTGCGCCAGAATGTCGGCGAGGATCTCCCAGAAGACGGCGAAGAACAGCCAGACCGCGAGGGCGGCCAGGGCGGAGGTGGCCGGCTGCCGGAACATGACCGAGAAGCACATTGCCAGCGCAAGCCAGATGCCGGCGTAGGCGACGGACGCCAGCAGGAACAGGAGGCTCCGTCCGACCTCCTCTCCCCCCGGCGGAATCCCCAACCGGTACAATCCCAGCCCCGTGACGAGCAACCACAGCGCCAGCAGCGTGATCGTCAGCGTGAAGAGACCGGCCAGGAACTTGCCGAGCAGAAGCGCGTCGCGGTAAATGGGCTGCGCGAGCACGCGGCTGAGCGTGCGGCGATTGTGCTCGCCGTTGATGCCATCAAACCCCAGCGCAATCGCCGCAAGCGGGATCAGAAATCCCAGGAACGCGACAAATGAGTATGGCCGCTCCTGGGAGATCGGGGTCGTGAACAGCCTGAGGAAGAGAAACGGATCCTGCCCGACGTCCCGCCTGATGCCCTGAATGGCCGCGTACACGGTGCCGAGCGCCGTCAGCAGCATGAGCATCTCGAGCAGGCGCATCCGCACGCTCGAGAGATGGTCGGCCATCTCTTTCATCACGACCGCCCACAGCCCGGTCCAGGGCGATCCTTCGCGGCGCGGCCCCGTGCCCTCGCGCGTGAACGCCGAACCCGGAAACTTCAGCATCGACCCTTCACGCCGGAGCATGCTGAGCCTCCTGGAAGTAGCGCGTGTACACCTCATCCAGGCTGGTGCGCTCCAGCCTGATGCCGAGCAGGTTGGCGCGCGTGGCCGCGACGCGGCGCGCCACCTCGCCGCGAATATCCTCTCTGGTATCCAGCATGTAGAGGCCGGGCCGCTCGCGCGTCACCTTGATGACGCCGGGGATACCGGCGAGGACCCGCTCGATGTCTTCGCCCACGGTCTCCACGCCGATGCGGTACGCCCCACCGATCACCTTCTGCGCCAGGCCTTCGACCGTCCCTTCCAGCACCATCTTGCCGAGCCGGAAGAGCCCGACCCTGTCACAGACCGCCTGTACCTGGTGCAACAAATGGGATGACAACAAAATGGTGATTCCATCGGCTTTGAGGCTGCGGATCAGGTCCAGGAACTCATGGGCGGCTTCGGGGTCGAGTCCGATGGTCGGCTCGTCGAGGATCGCGACCTGGGGGCGCTTCAGGAGCACGTCGGCCAGGCCCAGACGCTGCCGCATGCCGCGCGAGAACGTCGCCACCGGACGATCCCCCACATCCAGGATACCCATCCGCGAGAGATTGTCATTGATCCGCGATTCGGTTTCCGCGGCGTCCAGGCCGTTGAGCCGTGCGGTGTAGCGCAGGTTCTCGCGGGCCGATAACTCATCGTAGAATCCGACCGCATCGGGGAGATACCCCGCGCGTCGCTTCACCGCGAGCGGATTCCGCATTGGATCTTCGCCCAGCACCCTGGCCGTCCCTGATGTCGGCTCGGTCAACCCCATGAGCATCAAGATCGTCGTCGTCTTCCCCGACCCGTTGGGTCCCAACATCCCGAAGACCTCGCCGGCGTTCAGGCGCAGGTTCAGGTGGTCGACGGCCACGACCGGACCGTAGTGTTTGGTCAGACCGTCGGTCTCGATGACGGCGCTATCGCCTGCCATACCGCGACACCGCCAGCCCTACGACCGCCAGCGCAATGGCCACGAGCGCGACCCCGGCCACGCCCCACAGGGTAGAGGTGAGCACCGTGATGCGGAAGTCTGCCGATGCAGACGAGTCCCCGGCGTTGGCCCTGATGTTGACCATATAGTCTCCCGCGATGGCTTTGCCCGAGGGCCTGAGGCTCGCGGTGATCTCCTGCTGCCCGCTGGCGGGAATCTCATCAATGCGCTCCGGCGTGAACTTGACTTCCCAGCCGCTGGGCTCTGATGCGGAGAACTCGACGTTGCGGGCCGGAGCGCCGCCCAGATTCCTGACCAACAGCTTCAGCGGCGATGCCCGGCCGGCGTTCGCCTGTCCGGAGAGCCGGCCTTCGGGCCCCGTAATCGACAGGTCGACGCGACCCGTGACATCCACAGCGAGTTTGATCTCGGTCCTCGCGTCTCCACTCGTCGCCCGCACGGCGACCGGATGGCTGCCGGCGGCAATCGTCTTGGGCAGGCTCACGTCCACGTCGAGCTCGCGCGACTCCCCCGCCTTGACCGGGACGCTGGTGACCTGCTGGCTCCCAAACGCCGGCGTGAACGTGATTTGCGCACCCTTGGGCCCCTGGGCCTCAAGGTTCACGAGGAGATCCTTGTCACTGTCGTTCTTGAGCGTCACGCGGTACTTGAAACTGGACGTCGCGGGGCCGCGCTGCGACGGAAGTTCGGCAGTCAGCGCCAGGCGTGAGGCCTGGACCTGCCCGAAGGTGAGGGCGATCGGCAGGTCGGCGCCGGCGGTCCGCCCCTGGGCCACGACCCGGAATCGGTAGGTTCCCGGTTTGGCCCCCTGCGGTGGCTCCAGACGCAGGCTCACGTTCACATCCTGATCGGGCCCGACGGAGACGGCGCCAATCGGACGCCCGCCGCCGAGCAGACTGGCCCGCCACCCCGGGGCCACGTCGACCACACGCAGCGCGATAACTTGGGGCGGCTCGCCGTAGTTCTTCACCGTGAGCGTAAGCGTCGCCGGCTCACCGGAGCGGACGGTCTGCGTGGGGAAGGGCGTGGACAGCCCGATCCCACGGAACGCCGCGCCAGCGGAGGCCGGCAGCACGATGACCGGCGCTCCGATGATGAGCGCGAGACCCACAGCGAGAAGAATCCGGTGCACCATCTCTTACAACACCTCCTACGCGATTAGATCTCCCAACCGCGCCAGACTGAGATCACGGCGATGATGTTGTTGACCCCATGCGCGACGATCGGCGGCACGAGGCTGCCGGACCGCTCGTAGAGCGCGGCCAGGATGACCCCCAGCACGAAGATCGGCAGGGCATGTATCACCTGAACGTGGACGGCGGCGAAGAAGGCCGCACTCGCCAGCGTCGCGACCGCAGTCCCCCAGCGCGACCGCAGGCCACCGTAGACCAGCCCCCGGAAGAACACTTCCTCGCCGACCGGAACGACAACCGCCAGGAGGAACAGCAGCCAGGCCGCCTGCCCGGGGCCCGAGAGCTGGTCGAACACCGGACGGAGCGGGTCGGTCAGGTGCTCCGCGGCCGCGAGCGCCGCGGCCTGCGCCGGTCCCTCGAAGAGCGCGTAGATCAGGATGGCCAGACGCTCGCTGGCGACCGAGAGCGGAATCGTGAGAGCCGCGGCAACCATGCCGATGGCGACCAATGGCCGCCAGCCGTCCAGCCGCACGCCCAGCCGCAGGGGGTGCTGCCGGTATCGGACGACCACCACGTAGGCCGAGAGGCCCGCGAAGAGCGCGTTCTGAATGATCGTCACGATCGAGAGCGACGTCAGGGTCAGCGGTTCGCCGACGCCGACGAGGATCGCTCCCATGGGGAGCGCGACCACGAACAGGATGGTGATGGCCAGGATCTCGCCGATGCCCCACGTGTCGCGCCCTCCGACGGGGCGAAGCAGCAGATACGCCGCGCACGCCACCGATGCCAGCATGAGGAAAAGAGCAATACTGGCAAACGCGATATCGGGGACAGGATATACTGACGCGGGGGTCATCGCTCACGTCGGTTCGGCGGACGGCCTGCGGCTTCCTCCGGTAGCGGCCCGGCGCTCCGGCAAGGAGCGGACCAGCACACGCCGAAGTACACCGGGCCGAGGTGCTCATCGTGTCATTCGTCTCCGTCTACCGCCGCTGGCGACCCAAAACCTTCGAAGAGATCATCGGCCAGGAGCGCATTACACACACACTGCAGAACGCCATTCGGGCCAAGCGTACCAGTCACGCGTACCTGTTCGCCGGGCACCGGGGCACCGGGAAGACCACGACCGCCAGGATCTTCGCCAAAGCCCTCAATTGCGTGGCGGGTCCCACGCCGACACCCGACAACACGTGTCCGGTGTGTGTGGCGATCTCCCGTGGGGTCAGCATGGACGTCATCGAGATCGACGGCGCCAGCAACACGAGCGTCGACGACGTCCGTGATCTCAAGGAGAAGATCGTGCTGGTGCCCACGGAGAGCCGGTACAAAGTGTACATCATCGACGAAGTGCACATGCTCTCCACCAGCGCCTTCAACGCCCTCCTCAAGACGCTTGAAGAGCCCCCGGCCCACGCGGTCTTCATCCTGGTGACGACGGAGCCCCACCGGATTCCTCCGACGGTCCTCTCGCGCTGCCAGCGGTTCGATTTTCGCCGCGTCTCGTTCGCAGAGATCACGGGGCGGCTGCGCGGGATCGCACAGGCCGAGGGCATCGCCATCGACGAAGAAGCCCTGGCGCAGATCGTCCGGAATGCCGATGGATCCGTGCGTGATGCCGAATCCGTGCTCGATCAACTCAGCGCCTACACCGACGGGCGGATTGATCGCGACCTGGTGACCTCGGTGCTGGGCCTGGTCGATGATGAGACGGCCAGGGCGTTTGCGGCCGCGACACTCGACCGCGACGTTGCCACCACGCTCCGCCTCGCCCAGGAAGCCACGGATGGCGGGAAAGATATCCGCCAGCTGCTGCGCACATTGTTGGAGTACTTTCGTGACCTGCTGCTGGTCAAGACCTGCGGCCCTGTCGCATCGCAGATCCTCGACGCGCCACCGGAACGGCTCGCGCAGCTCTCGGGCCAGGTGGAAGGGGCCGAAGTGTCCGACCTGCTCCGGGCGGTGCGTGTGCTCAACGACGCGGTCACCGACGCACGCTGGAGCGCTCAGCCGCGTCTGGCGCTGGAAGTGGCGCTGATCCGGCTGGCGCGGCCCGAGATGGATTCCTCCACGGAGGGCATGCTGGCGCGCATCGAGCGTCTGGAGGCTGGAGGAGCCGAGTCGAAAGCTTCGGGTGAGCCCTCACCGCCTGCGGGACGCCGCGCCCCATCACCGGCAAGCACACCGCCCACGCGCCCGGCGCCGCAGCCGCGGCCAGCGCCGGCCCGCCGTCCCACTCAGCGGGCCGATGCGGCGGAACCGGTCGCCGGTGGCAATGGGCATGACGGCGCGGTGCCGTCAACATCGGCGAGCCCCGCCGGCCCTGTGACGCTCGATGAGGTGCGCCGCCAGTGGGCACGAGTCCTCGAGGACATCAAACGCACAAAGATGATCTGCCACGCGCTGTTGATCGAGGGCACTCCCATGGAGGTCAACGGGAATGCGCTCGTCGTCGGCCTCCGGTCGGCCTACAACTTTCACGTGGATAACCTCAACCGGTCCGAAAACCGCGAGATCGTCGAAGGGGCGCTCTCCCGGGTCTTGGGGCGCGCGGTGCGCTTTCACTGCCGGCTGTACGAAACGCCCGCGCAGCAGCCGACGGCCGTCGCAGGCGGGGGTGCCGCGGGCCAGGCGGTCGCGACCCGCGTGACCGCATCGTCGGGCATCGAGTCCTCGTTCGTGACCAGGGCCAAGGAGTTGTTCGGCGCCGAGGTCGTTGACGACGACGGGCCGGCGCAGTAGTCGAGATGGAGCGTCTGTCGTGAATCTCGGAAACATGGGGAAGATGCTCAAGCAGGTCCAAAAGATGCAGGCCGAGATGGCCCGCGTGCAGGAGGAGCTCGGCGCGACCCGGTTGGAGGCCACCGCCGGCGGCGGCGTGGTGCGGGCGGTTGCCAACGGCCACGGCGAGCTCATCTCGCTTGCCATCGATCCGGCCGCCGTCGATCCCGCAGACGTCGCGATGCTGCAGGACCTGGTTCTGGCCGCGGTCAACGAAGTGCGGCGCAACGCCCGCAGCATGGCCGAAGGCAAGATGAAGGCCCTCACCGGAGGCCTCCCCATCCCCGACATGCTGCGGTAACGCTCCACGAACCCATGGACTACCCGGGACCACTTGCCCGCCTCATAGATGAATTGTCGAAGATGCCGACCGTCGGTCCGAAAACGGCTCAGCGGCTGGCCTTCCACATCCTGCGCCTATCGTTAGACGAAGCCCAAGCGCTGGCGGACGCCGTCGTGGACGTCAAGGCCAAGATGCGCACCTGCTCGACCTGCTTCACGATCACCGATGTCGATCCGTGCAGCATCTGTGCCAATCCGGCCCGCTCGACCACGCTCCTGTGCGTCGTGGAGGATCCGCGCGACGTCATCGCGCTCGAGCGCACACGCGAGTACCGCGGCCGGTACCACGTCCTGGGCGGAGCGATCTCACCGCTGGACGGCATCGGTCCCGACGACCTCAAAATCCCCCAACTGTTGGAGCGCGTCCGGGTGGGAGGGATCGAAGAGGTGATCGTGGCCACGAACCCGCGCGTCGAGGGCGAAGCCACCGCCATTTACCTGGCCCTGGTCCTCAAGCCGCTGGGCGTGCGGGTGACCCGCATCGCGCACGGCCTGCCGGTGGGTGGAGATCTGGAGTACGCCGATGAAGTGACACTGGCGCGGGCGCTGGAGGGCAGACGCGACCTTTAGCGGGCGGTGCGGTCGCACACCACCGGGCGTCGGCCTCCTTGTTAGCACCGAGGGCCGCGCAGTATACTATGCCGGAGGAGAGCGCGGTGGAATTTGTCAGCCCCACCCAAGGGCGCCTGTCATTCGAACGGATGTTCGAATCCATGGTCGGCTACATGAAGAGCGAGCCCGACCAGCGCTATCATTTGATCATCGGCACCGACTCGCTGCTTTCCGACGACACAACCTTTGTCACCGCGGTCATCGTCCACCGGGTCGGCCACGGCGGCCGCTACTTCTACCGCAAGTTCCGGAATCGAAAGATTCAGAGCCTCCGTCAGCGCATTCTCTTCGAGACGTCGCTCAGCCTGGAGACCGCGCATCTGCTCTCGACGACGCTGGGCCGCAATGGCTATTCCAAGCTGCCGGTCGAGATCCACCTGGACGTCGGCCCCAACGGGGAGACGAAGCGGATCATCCGCGAGGTCGTGGGGATGGTGTCGGGCTCGGGCTACGCGGCGGTTATCAAGCCGGACGCCTACGGCGCGACCAAAGTCGCCGACAAGCACTCGAAGTAATCCCTGCAAGACCCCATGGGTAGGATTTGCCCGCTCCAATCAGAAAACTGAGCGATGTGCGCGCCGTCGTTCTTCCTCACGTCAATGCACCGCTGGCCGTGGAGGAGATCCCTACGCCGCGGCCCAAAGCCGGCGAGGTCCTGATCCGGGTCGCGGCCTGCGGGGTGTGCCACACTGATCTCCACGTCATCAAAGGCGAGGTAAACTTTCCGACGCCAGCCGTCCTCGGGCACGAGATTTCGGGAACAGTGGCGGAAGTCGGCCCGGGCGTGACCGGGCTGGCCGAAGGCGTGCGGGTGGTGTGCAGCTTCATCATGCCGTGCGGCCAGTGCGCTTACTGCGC
The DNA here is from genome assembly GCA_050694895.1 of bacterium. Lineage (GTDB taxonomy): Bacteria > Sysuimicrobiota > Sysuimicrobiia > Sysuimicrobiales > Humicultoraceae > JBQTJP01. The sequence continues at coordinate 9,853 of JBOGSE010000492.1, forward strand.
ACAGGGCCGCGATGATCTGTGCTCCACCTTCTTTGAGCTGAACCGCCTCAAGGGCCAGCTCTACGACGGCACCTCCAGGCTCGCGCGGGCGGACGGCACGCCGCTGGCAATGTACAGCATGGGTGGGCTGGCGGAGTACGCGGTCGTTCCCGCCACTGACGTCTTCGCATTGCCCGACGGCCTCCCATTGCCGGAAGCTTGCATCCTGGGCTGCGCGATCCTCACGGCCTTTGGCGCGGTGCGGCATCAGGCCGACCTCAAACCGGGCGAGGCGGTAGCAGTAGTGGCTACGGGTGGCGTGGGATCGAACATCATTCAGCTCGCGAGGGTATTCGGCGCCTCGCAAATCATCGCGGTGGACGTCCGGGACGACAAGCTGGACGCGGCGCGGGCACTGGGCGCCACGGATGCTGTCAACGCCTCACGCGAAGAGGTGCTGCCCACGATCATGCGGCTCACGGAGGGCCGGGGCGTGGACGCGGCCTTCGAGGCCCTGGGCAGGTCAGAGACCGTGCTTCACGCCTTCGGCGCGGTGCGTGACGGCGGCCGGGTGGTCATCGTGGGCATTGCACCGGGAAGCACAACCGTCCCCATCGAGATCACACGCCTGGTGCGGAGGAGCGTGCGGGTGATCGGCTCGTATGGCGCGCGGGTGCGATCAGACATGCCGCTCCTGCTGCGCCTGGCTCAGGTAGGAGCGATTGCGCCCGAGCGCACGATCACCCGCCGGTACCCGCTGGCGGAGACGCCCGCCGCCTATGACGCGCTGAACAGAGGGGAGATCGTCGGACGCGCCATTGTCGTCATGGAGTGATCGCGGGAAAGGATATGCCGGAGTTCTGCTGAACCGGGGTTCTGCTGGATCAAAGGAGCATTGCAAACCAGGCAGGTGGTCGAATGGGGACGCTGACAGTCCAGCTCCTCAACTCCCTTCTGTACGCCGCTGTGCTCTTCTTGATCGCCGGCGGTCTGAGCCTGATCTACGGTGTCATGCGCATCGTCAACCTGGCCCACGGGACGTTGTATGCTCTTGGCGCGTATGTGATGGCCTGGACCGCGGGGGTGCTCGTGGCGACCGTCCCGCCAGTGTACCTCCTCGTGTTGCTCCCGATCGCCGCGCTGGTCATTGCCGCGGTCGGCATGTTCATCGAACCGATGCTGCTCCGGCCCCTGTATAAGCGGGCTGAGGAATACCAGCTCCTGATGACGTTCGGATTGCTGCTGATCCTTGAAGATGCCATGCGATTCCTCTGGGGGCCCAACCCGCTGTCTGTGAGCACGCTGTGGACGTCGTTCGGGAGCCTGACGATCTTCGGCTTGACCTATCCGGCCTATAATGTCCTGGTCATCGCGGTCGGCTTGATTGCGGCGGCGGGGATCTGGGCGTTCGTCTACAGGACCAGGTTTGGGGTGCTGCTCAGAGCCACCTCGCAGGACATGCGAATGGCGTCAGCGCTGGGCATCGACGTCAGGAAGATGTTCCTGCAGGCCTTCGCGCTCGGCTGCCTGATGGCCGGATTGGCAGGAGCGGTCATCGTCCCCATCCAGGGCGCTGTTCTGGGCATGGGCGTCGATGCACTCATCCTGGCGTTTGTGGTGGTGGTGATCGGAGGGCTGGGCAGCCTGGAAGGCGCGCTGGCGGGCGCGCTCATCGTCGGCCTTGTGAGGACGGCGGCCATTTCCTTCTTCCCGGAGCTTGAGCTGGCCGTGCTCTACCTCATCGCCGCCGCCGTCCTGATCACCCGTCCCAGCGGCCTGTTTGCCCGGACATGAACAGAGGAACGGCGACCACACAGGCCCCGGGTCGGGTCGGTGCCCCCTCCGCCGCGGGACGCTTCGTGTACGTCGTCCCGATCGCCCTGCTTTTGCTAGCGATGCCCTACATCGCACCCCCCTACCAGCGGATCCTGCTCGCGTACGGCCTGATCATGGGGATCACCGCACTCGGCTTCAACCTGTTGCTCGGCTACACGGGACTCCTCTCGTTCGGGCACTCGGCGTTCTTCGGCGCCGCGGCCTACGCAGCCGGCTTCATCGTGAAGTACTGGAATCTCAACTCCATGGAAGCGTTTCTCGCCGCCGGGCTGATCACGGGCGTCGGCGCCGCGGTGCTCTTCGGCGCGATCTGCGTCCGGTACACGCGGATCTTCTTCTCCATCCTGACCCTGGCGCTCTCACAGGTGCTCTGGGGCCTGGCCATCAAGTTCTTCTGGGTCACAGGAGGAACCGACGGGATCCGTGTACCGACGCCGTCGCTGGTGGGCGGTCTGGTGAGCACCTCGGGCGACAAATTGACCTTCCTGGCGACAACCTATTACTACTACGTGCTCGTAGTGTTCTTCGGGTGCGTGGCCCTGATCTGGCTCATCGTCAACTCACCCTTCGGGAAAGCCCTGCAGGCCATCCGGGACAACGAGACGAGAGCGGAGTTTGTCGGCGTTTCGGTCAGAACGTACCGCTGGGTGGCCTTCGTGATCTCGGGCGTCTTCACCGGGCTGGCCGGCGCGCTCTGGGCGCCGCTCAACGGCCACGTGACCCCTGAAGTATTGTACTGGCCCTTCTCGGGTGAAATCGTCTTCATGACGGTGCTGGGTGGGTTCAAGAGCTTCGCCGGACCGCTCATCGGCGCCGTCGTCTTCAACCATTTGAAAGCCTATGCGGTGGGATACACGTCGTACTGGCAGGCGCTGCTCGGCGGCGTCCTGGTGGTCCTTGTGCTGACGATGCCCACGGGCCTGATCGGCGCCATGGCGCGGCTCGGATCGAGGTTGCGGAGGCCCTGAAGTGTCCCTGCTGGCGACAGACCATGTGAAGAAGTACTTCGGCGAGACCCACGCAGTCGATGGCGTGAACTTTAGCGTCGAGGAGAGGCAGCTTGTCTCGCTGGTCGGCGCCAACGGGGCCGGCAAGACGACCCTGGTGAACCTCATCAGCGGGCTGCTGCGCCCCGACGGGGGACACATTCGCTTCCAGGATCATGACGTCACCCATATGCCCGTCACCGAGCGAATCAGAACGGGTATTGCGCGGAGCTTTCAACTCGTCAACCTGTTCGACCAGCTCACGGCCCTGGATAATGTGCGGCTGGCCATCTTCGCGCGAGAGGGCAAGATCAAGTCTGTCTTCTCTCTGGCGGACAGCGACGAGTCCGTGCGCCAGGAAGCCCTGGAGGTCCTGGAGGAGTTCGGGATCGGCGCCCAGGGGGATCTGCCAGCAGGAAGCCTGGCCCAGGGCGAGCGCAAGCTGCTGGACGTGGCCGTCGCCTACGCCCTGCGGCCAACGCTGATCCTGCTCGATGAACCCACCAGCGGCGTGGGCACGCGCGAGAAGGGCCGGATCATGGACACCGTCTCCGCCGTGGTGCGCGGCGGCGGCCTGACCGCTGTCATCGTGGAGCACGACATGGACGTGGTCTTCAGGTATTCCGACCGGATCGTCGTGATGCACCAGGGGCAGATCCTGGCCGACGGGACTCCTGATCAGATCAGAGAAGACGAGCGGGTCGCAACGACGCTGCTGGGGCGCGTGTAGAATGCTGACGGTCACCGATCTGCACACCTTTCGCGGTACAGCTCACGTGCTCAGGGGCGTCTCGCTGACTGTGCCTGATGCCACCATCGTCTGTCTGGTGGGAAGGAATGGGGCGGGGAAGACCACCACGATGGACAGCATCATGGGCGTCCTGCCGATCAAGGCCGGCACGGTCACGTTCCAGGGGCAGGACATCAGCAGGCTGGGGCCTCACGTGAGGGCGCGGCTGGGGATCGGGTACGCCCCCGATGACTGCGGAATCTTTCCTGACCTCACCGTCGCCGAGAGCCTGGCCATCGGCTTCTGGATGGCTGGGAAGTCGAGCCGTCGGAACGGAGAGTCTGACGAGAACAGGGAAGAGCTCATCTACGCGCTCTTCCCCGAGCTTCGGAAGTTGTTGCGGAGAAAGTGCTTGTATCTTTCCGGTGGAGAAAAGAAGATGATGGCGATGGGCCGGGCGATTGCCCCGGGACCGTCGATCCTCCTGCTGGACGAAGCCTTCGAGGGCCTGGCACCGGTCGTCGTGAACCGATTCGCGGACACGGTGAAGCGAATCAAAGACATGGGCATCTCTTTACTGATCGCCGAGTCGAACATCATGACGGCCACGAAGGTCGC
>JBOGSE010000493.1:0-6023 GCA_050694895.1 bacterium
GCCTGTTGTTAGGCGTTTGCAGCCCTTTTTCACGGAGCCACTTGTCATGGACCAACTGCGCCAGCTGAAAATAGAAGAGCAACACCCCAGAGTAATCCTTAACTTTGACGGTTGAAACACGGTATCCGAAGAGTGACCGGCGGAGTTCGACATTTTCGATCGCGCTCCACGGTAGATTTATGGGTTTGAAAAGCGCGCCAAAGGGAGGAAAAACCCGAATTTGGATGGACTGGTTTGTTAGTTTAACCGCGGTGGAGAAACCAAAGTTGAGATGAACAAAGAAAGGCAGGCGAATCGATAGACTTCTGAACGTCAGCTCCTCCGATGCATTGTCGGTCGTTGCCGGGAACCGAGACCGTAGAGGTTCCCACCCTTTCAAGTAAGCCCAACGAACCAGCAAGACGGCGAAGGCCGCTCCCAGAATTCCCAACAAAGCGCCGATCTCTGGTGTCACAAAAACCCCCTGCAAATGCCTAACCCAACATTATACTGCGGGGTCTGTCAGGCTGACACGCGATCCGAAAAGGAAGAAAGGACGCGCCTGCGTAACTCCCGTATGCGATAGCCATGAGGGGGTGTATGGACATGCATCGGCGAGTCTTGGGTATTGTGGCGGCGGTGTTGCTCATCGCTGGGATGATGCCTCCCGGCACCCTGGGGCAGGAGCGCGTCACGCTCACCTTCTGGTCCTGGCGCACCGAGGACAAGTGGGCGTACGACCGGATGATCCGGGCGTTCGAAGCCAAACACCCCGGTATCAAGGTCGAGTTCATCCCGTTCCGGCAGGTCGAGTACAATACGATCCTCTCCTCCGCGCTCACCGGCGGCAAGGGACCGGACATCATCCACCTGCGGGCCTACGGCGGCCTGGAGACCTTCTCGGCCGCGGGGTTCATCGCGCCGCTGACCTTCGAGCAAGTGCCAGAGTTGAGGCGGTTTCCACTGCAGACCATGGTCGGCGCGCGTGGCCGCAAAGACGGCAAGATCTACGGTGTGCCGTTCGCCACGCAGACGCTCGTCATCTACTACAACAAGAAGATCTTCGCCCAGCACAACCTGTCGATTCCCAAGTCCTGGGACGAGTTCATTACCGTCATGAAGACGCTCAAAGACAAGGGCGTGACGCCCGTGGCCAATGGCGCCAAGGAAGGTTGGACGCTCGAGATCCTCTCGGGGGTCATCGCGCCCAACTTCTATGGCGGGACGACGTTCTTCGAAGCGGTCACGCGCGGGCAGACGAATTTCCGCGATCCGACCTACACGGGTGCCCTGGCGAAGATGCTCGAGCTCCGGCCGTACATGCCGCAGGGCTTCATGGGCGTGGATTACGCCACCATGCAGCAGTTGTTCCTCAACGAGCAGACGGCGATGTTCATCGGCGGGTCGTGGGAGATCGGGTTCTTCAAGGCCCAGAACAAGAACCTCGATTTCGGTGTCTTCCCGGCGCCGCCGCAACGGGCCGATCAGGTGCCGTGGGTCTCCTCCTTCGCCGACGGCAACTACGGCATCAACGCCAAGACGCCGAACATGGAGGCCGCGATCAAATTCATCCGGTTCACGGCCACCACGGAGTTCGGACAGATGTTCACCGACCTGCTCGCGCAGACATCGGCGGTGCCCGGGGTGGTCATCAAAGACCCCAATCTACAGGCCGTGCAGGCGATGAACCGTAAGGCGACGCCGTACATCATGCTGGTAGGGTTCCGCTGGCAGGCGCCGACCGGGTCGACGCTGCTGCAGAACGCTCTGCAGGCAATGATGGCGGGCACCGCAACCCCGGCGCAGGTCGGCGACGAGGTGACGAAAGGTCTAAGCAGTTGGGTTGAGGCCTTCAGGTAGAATCTCGGGGCGGGCGGGACGCTTGCCGCCCGCCTCTCCTTTTCCACAGGCCAAGGCGATGCGCTCCACCCGCCGCGGCCTGCGTATGCAGACCGCGCGCCGCCTGTGGTTGCTGTTCTTCCTCGCCCCGGCTACGGTGCTCTTCGCCGTCTTCATCACCTATCCGATCTTCTCCGCGCTGGCCTACAGCCTCTTCGCCTGGGAAGGAATCGGCCGGCGGGGTTTCGCCGGCCTGGCGAATTTCGTGCGCCTCTTCACGACGTTCCCTTACCCCCGCCTGTTGGCCGGGGCCTTTGCGCACAACGTCATCGTCTTCGTCATCACGATGATCATTCAAAACGGTACCGCGCTCGCGCTTGCCGTGCTGCTGGCCCGCGCTCCATGGGGTGCCCGATTCTACCGGGTGGTCTTCTTCCTCCCCGTTACGCTGTCGCTGGTCATCATCGGATTCATGTGGGCGCTGTTCCTGAATCCCGTCTTCGGGATCGTCAACAAGTCGCTGCCGCTGGTGGGACTGGGTGGATTCGTACGGCCGTGGCTGGGCGACCCGCAGACGGCGCTGGTCACGCTGGTGCTGATCAACGCCTGGCGATGGCTCGGCTTTCCGACGTTGGTCTTCCTGGCCGGCATCAACGCCGTGCCGGAAGAGTTCCTCGAGGCCGCCCGCCTCGACGGCGCCGGCGAGTGGAATCTGTTCCGGCACGTCATCCTTCCCCTCCTGGCGCCGGCCATCACGATCATCGTCATCCTGACCTTCATCGGCTCATTCAACTGGTTCGAGCTGCCCTACGTCGTGAACGGCGTTCAGGGCGCTCCCAACCGCGCGACGGATGTACTCGGCCTGATGTTCTACCGCACGGCGTTCGGCGAAGTGGACACTGGACTGCAGGACATCGGCATCGGCTCGGCGATCGCGGTGCTGATGTTCTTGCTCATGGTGTCCGTCTCCACGCTGGGCGCGGTCTTCCTGCGGCGCCGCGAGGTGGAGTACTGATGCGCCGGTCGACCTGGACGCCGCTCGTTCAGGCGGTGCTGATCGCCAATGCGGTGCTGGTGCTGGCGCCGATGGTCATCATGGGACTGTCGGCGTTCAAGACGACGCGGGAGATCTTCCAAAACCCCTTTGGGCTCCCGGCCGTCTGGCGCTTCGAGAACTTCACCAGGGTCTGGGTCGACGCGCACTTCGGCGCCTACTTCAAGAACAGCGTGTTCGTGACGGTGGTCTCCGTGGCCGTCCTGGTCGCCTTCGGCGCCATGGCCGCGTATGCGCTCGGGCGGTTCCGATTTCGTGGAAATGATCTGCTTTACATTTACTTCCTCAGCGGCTTGATGCTGCCCATTCGGCTGGGAATCATCCCGCTGTTCATCCTGATGCGCAATCTCAATCTGCTCGACTCGCTGTGGTCGCTCGTGCTTATCTACGCGGCGTCGGGCCTACCGAGCGCGATTTTCATCCTCACGGGATTCTTTCGAACGCTGCCCGCAGACCTGGACAGCGCCGCCCGCATCGACGGCGCCGGCGAGTGGACGATCTTTGCGCGGATCATGATGCCGCTGGTGCGGCCTGCGTTGGTCATCGTCACGGTGTACAATGCGATCCCCATTTGGAACGACTTCTTCTTCCCGCTGGTATTCATCCAATCAAATCACCTCAAGACGCTGCCTCAGGGGATGACCGTCTTCTTCGGGCAGTACTACACGGACTACGCGACGCTGTTCTCGGGCCTCACGCTCGCGGCGCTCCCGATCATCGTGTTGTATGTCGCGCTCTCGCAGCACTTCATCCGGGGCCTGACCGCGGGCGCGGTGAAAGGTTAGCGTATCCCCTTACGACGGCAATATCCGATCCGATACGAATTCCGGGAGCCTCTGGAAATAGGAGAGCGGAAGGCACCCATAGCCAGTTGACTAGCCATTATACTAGTCAGATAATCTAGCCATGAAGGGCAGCTCCGTGACCGTGACGGTTTCCGTCACAGAAGCCAAGAATCGCCTGACCCAGCTCGTCCGTGAGGCAGAGGCGGGCTCGTCGGTAGTCATTACGCGTGACGATCGGCCGGTCGCCGTGCTCGTGTCGCAGGCCGACTACGAGTCGATGAAGCGCCAACTCATCGCGATCCGCCTCAAGCGGCTCCGGGATAGCCTGACAGGCTCAGGCATCGACGCCATGGAGATCTTCGAAGAGTCCCGGCGGCAGCTCGAGGAGCGCTCCTGATTCAGAATATTGTGGTGGACGCCAGTGCGCTACTCCCGGCCTGGCTGCCGCAGGAGCGCCTCCAGGGCTATGCCGATTCATTGATCGAGGCGCACGTCACCGAGCGGCTGCGCCTGTGCGCGCCTCCACTCCTCGAGCACGAAGTGCTCAACGCCGTCTACCTTGGGATCAGGGGAAAGGCAGGAATGACTGCGCGGCTGAGCCCGGAGCAAGCGGAGGAAGCGTGGGCGCTCTTCACCGGTCTGGGCATCGCGCTCATGAGCATCGCAGAGTTCGGCCCGCGGATCCTGGGCCTGGCTGTCACCTACCACCGCCCGAATTCCTACGACATGGCATACGTCGCGCTGGCGGAACGGCTGGGAACGACGCTGGTTACGGCCGACCAGCACCTTATCAACGCGGTCCGGCCGAAGCTGCCCTTCGTACAGCCCCTTTGGGAAGCCCGTTTCTAGATGCGGCGGGTGCGCACTTCCCAGGCCCCTATGGGTCGCGGCGCGCCGGAACAAGTCGGAAATGTCCACCCCGTAGGTCACCAGCCCACCGGCCTCTACGAACTCTGGAAACGGGTACATCGTCGGGAGCCGGTTCTTTGCCGCGAGGTGCGCTATTTCTTTCCGGGCGGACTCGAGGACGGGGCTCGGTAGGACAAGAACGGCGTCGGCCCGTCCTCTGCGCGCCTCCACGAACACGGTCTCAATATCCGTGGCACCGGGCACGTCGAGGTACTGAATCTGTACCCTAAGCGCCGCCGCAGGCGCTTCCGCTCTTTTGTACGACTGTACGCCGAAGGGTGAAGTACCTAGCACGGCCACGCGCGAGAGCCTGGGAACAATCTCCCTCAGAAGCTCGAGTTGCTTGCCGCTGAGTTCCGGCGAGAGGGAAGTGACTCCCGTGATGCTCCCGCCGGGGCGCGCAAGGCTGGCGACGAACCCCGCCTCCACGGGATCGCCGCCGACCCCGGCCATGACTATGGGAATTGTGGAAGTGGCGTCCCTCGCAGCACGGGTCGATGATGGAGCAGCCGTGACGATGACGTCCACCTTGAGACGCACCAGCTCGGCGGCCAGGTCGCGCAGGCGATCGAGTTTCCCGTCTGCATATCGCCATTCAATGACGAGGTTCTTCCACTCCACGTAGCCGAGATCGCGCAGCCCCCTGCCGGAGCGCCTCCCGGCGGGCCAACGTCGCCGCAGGGGTGCCAGCACTCAGAAATCCTATCCGGGGGACTGTCGTCGGCTGTTGCGCAGCGGCCAGATGGACGGAAGTGGGGATGATGATAGCGAGCAGAAGCAGAGCAATTTTCTTACTCATCGATTTCTCTCCTACTCATCTTAGGTCTCGGAAGCCGAGCCGCAGGCCGACGCGAGCGGAGTCGGAAGCCTCATGCTGGCGCTTCCGTTCGAGACTAGAATAGCGGCTCCTCTAGATTGAACCGAGCTGCCTGTGAGCCTATCCTGAGGGAAGATTCATCCTGACTGCTGCGAATGCTGCGATGCTACTTGGAGTCTGCGCGTGGATCTATGGCGATGCGCCGCTGGACGAGACGCTGGCGCGCATTGCCGCGGCTGGATATGATGGCGTCGAACTCCCTGGAGAACCCGACCGCTGGTCGGCGGCGGAGGCGCGCCGTTTGCTCACCCGGTACCGCCTGGCGCCGCTGGCGTTGACGGCATCCTGCATGTTTCCCGCAACGCCGCGGGATCTTGCGAATCCCGACGCTGAGATCCGCCGGCAGGCCGTCCGGTACGTCATCGACTGCCTGCGGTTTGCGTCGGAGATCGGCGCTCCGCTGGTACAGATGCTGCCGTCGGGTGAGACGCGTCTTCATCCGATCGCATCCGTCGGTGACGAGTGGCGCTGGTCGGTCGAGGGGATGCAGGATGCCGCGCGCGAAGCCGAGCGGCTGGGCGTCAGGATTGCGGTTGAACCTCTTAACCGCTACGAAGCGTATTTGATAACGACGGTCGAG
>JBOGSE010000494.1:0-1678 GCA_050694895.1 bacterium
GCCATTCGTCCGGCCCGCCTCCGATGGCGACGCGTCCCTCGATGCCCAGCGTGGCCGGGTCACGTCCGGCCGCGCGCGCGTATCCTCGCACTCGCTCGACCAACTCTTGACGGTTCACAGGAGCCGGTCGCGTGTACGGATCCGGTAACCCGGCGCCGAAAAACCAGCCGTCGGCCATGCGCGCGATACGTTTCAGCACTGGGTCGGCGGAGCCGCCCATCCAGATCGGGATCGGTCGCTGCACCGGCATCGGGTTGATCCCCGCCGCTACAATAGTGTGCCAGCGGCCGTGGAACGTCACGGCTTCCTGCGTCCACAACGCCCGCAAGACCTTGATTTGCTCGGTGATGCGGGCTCCGCGTGTATGAAAGTCCACGCCGAGCGCCTCGTACTCAACGGAATTCCAGCCGACCCCGACGCCCAGGCGCAGGCGGCCGCCACTGAGGACGTCCACTTCGGCAGCCTGCTTCGCGACCAGCGCGGTCTGCCGTTGCGGAAGAATCAAGACTCCCGGGGCCAGCTCGAGCCGGCTGGTGCTGGCGGCCAGATGCCCGAACAGCACGAACGGCTCGTGAAAGGCGTCCTCGAGCCGGTACGCACCAACCCACTCGCCTCGCGCCTGGGCGCGTGGAGCCGCGGCGTCGGCGCCCAGGATATGATCGTAGGCGACCAGGTGATCGTACCCGAGCGCCTCCACCGCCTGCGCGAAATCGCGGATCGCCGCGGCGTCGTTCCCGATCTCGGTTTGCGGGAAGACCACGCCGAGCTTCACTTTTCGGCGGCCTGCTGCATGTCGAGCAGGCGGTAGTGCTCGCGCACCCACCGCTCGAGCTGAGTGCCCTGGCGCGTTCGGATGGCGTGAAAGGTGGGATCGGATTCCTGGAGCACGCGGCATCGCTCGCGTTCGTCCATGCTCGGATACACGCAGTTCCAGATGACGTCCGGTGCGCCGGGCTCGCCGCCAAGCGGCACCCAGATCTGCCCTGCAGGCACCCCGAGCTCCAGCAGCCGGCGCGAGGCCTCCACGCGCGTGTCGATCACCCGCTCACGAAGACCGGATCTGGCGAAGTAGCGTTGATGCACCAGGATCATCGTGGCGCGGCCGGCGCTTTTGCGGCCGTGGCCCGAGCCGTGTACATGATCCAAAAGAAGTTCCAGGCCACCAGCGCCATGCCCGCCACCAGCATTCGGGTGACATCGATAATCGGCCGGATGCGCGTCTCTTTCTCGCTGATCTCCAGCACCGCGACAGGCCTGATCGACACACCGCCGCCACCACCACCGCCCACCGAGGCTTCCTCTTCTTCTCGCTCGCGTTCGCTGTTTCGGCCCATACCAAATCCAAAGCCGTAGCGGACCCTGGCGACGGGAATGATTGTCCGGCCGTTGACATGCACGGGATCGCCGAAGACGGTTCGGGCGGTCGCCTTGTCATGCACCTGACTGATCCTGCTGATGAGCTCTTCCACGCTGGAGCGTGTTTGTTCGGACATGTGTGCACCTCCTCCGGCACCGCGGCCGTTCGGATGATCAGGAATTGATGCTATTATCCATCATAATCCCGGCCATGGGTACGACCATGAGCGATCTGACCATCGAGGATGTCTTCGGCGATCTGCCGGTGCTGCAGACGGAGCGGCTGCGATTGCGCAGGCTCCGCCTGGACGATGCCGGAGAT
>JBOGSE010000495.1:0-1958 GCA_050694895.1 bacterium
CAGTCCCTTGCTGCGCGCCGTCCTGATGTAATCCTGGCCGAGCACCTCGAGCATGCTCGAGCGTGTGTAGCGCGTGAGCTGCGCCAGGGGAAAAGTCGAGAGCACAACGGCGGGCATGATGAGGTGGCGCAGCAGATCACCGGTGGAGAACGGCACGCCCACCGTCACCATCCCCGCCGAGGGCAACCAGCCGAGTTGCACCGAGAAGACGATGATGAAGAGAATCCCCAGCCAGAAGATCGGGATGGACACGCCGAAGAAGGCCGCGAGCGTCGCCGCGTAATCCGCGGCGGAATACCGGTAGACCGAGGAGATCACCCCCAGTGGGATCGCGACCGCAACGGCCAGCAGCAGGGCGGTTCCCGACAGCAGCAGCGTGTTAGGGATGCGGTCGGCGATGAGCCGCGCGGTCGGCATGCTGTGCTGGTAGGACTTTCCGAGGTTTCCGCGCAGGACGTTCCGCAGCCATCGCGCGTACTGCACGGGGATCGGATCATCCAGGCCGAGGGCCTGCCGGTACTCCCGGGCCACCGCGGGATCTATATCCGGATTGTTGAGGAGCGCCGGTCCACCCGGCGTCTTGTGGATGATCGCGAAGATCGCCAGGCTGACCAGGAAGAGCAGGATTACTCCCTGCGCGAGCCGTCCAACAATGTAGCGGCTCATCGCACGGCCTGCGCCATCTCCACGATGCTCTCGACGCCGTGGCCGGAAGACGGCGCGGGGAAAAGAACGTCGCCTTCGAGCCTGATTCCGGTGCGGGCCATCTCGGGTTGCGTGGCGAACACGCTGAGCTCGTGCGCGTGATGGCCGAATGGGAGGCTCGCGGCGAGGTGCAGCCCCGCCGCGGCGCCTATCTGCGTTTCGAACGTGCTGATGACGACACAGTCAATCCCGGCGGCCTCGCCGATGGCCGCGATCTGCCGGGCGCGGAGGAGCCCTCCGGTCTTGATGCACTTGAGCGCGAACAGGTCGGCCGCCTCGGCCCGGATCAGCGCGAGGGCGTCCTGGGGAGAGTGGAGCGCTTCATCGGCCAGGATGCGCATGCCGGTCGCACGCCGGATCTGCGCCATGCCGGGAAGGTCCCATCGCGGCACGGGCTGCTCGATGTAGTCGAGCGCAGAGTCTTGGAGTTCGCAGAGGACCCGGATCGCCGTTGCAACATCGTATCCCTGGTTGGCGTCGATGCGGATGCGGACCTGAGGGCCGACCGCTTCGCGCACGGCGCGGACGCGCTCGACATCCTGCCTGGGATCGATGCCCACCTTCATCTTGATCGTCCGGAACCCGTCGGCCACATGCCGGCGCGATAGCGCCACAATTTCAGAGATCGGGCCGATGCCGACCGCCCGGGCGAGGCGCACCGAGCCCCGACGCGCTCCGCCGATCAGCGTGACCGTGGGAACGTCGAGAATCTTGCCTGCCAGATCATGCAGCGCCAGATCGATCGCGGCCATGGCGGAGGGGTTGCCGGGGCGGAGGCGCTCGAGATCGGCCATGATCGCGGCGATCTCCATCGCGCTGCGTCCGATGAGCGCATCGAGACAGGTCTCCCGCAACACTCCAAGGATGCCGTGCGCCGTCTCGCCGGTGAACTCCGGGAGCGGGGACGCCTCGCCAAGACCGCTCGCGCCGGTAGCCGATGCGATCTCGACGAGGACATGCGGCCGGATGTCCGGCGGCTCTCCGTATGAGGTGGTCAGGCGATTCGGCGTGGGCCGCTCGATGATCCACGCACTGGCTCGGGCAATCGCAGGATTGCTCACGGCACGTTGGCGGCGATCTCCTTGCGCGCGCGGCGGCTCAATTCACGTGCGCCAGCAGGATGTCCACGTGGTCCGTGGCGTTCGCCAGCGCGTCGGCGACCCGATTGCGCTCGCGCACCAGGCGCGTGCGCAGAAAACCGTACTCATCCGCATCGGGCTCGAGCCTCGCCAGCCGCCGCACGGCTTGTAAGC
>JBOGSE010000496.1:0-3453 GCA_050694895.1 bacterium
GGCCGGGGATATGCAGAGCGCAGGAATATGCTGAGGGCTGGGGTCGCGCCGGAGTGAACTCCAGGGATTTCGCGGGGCTGGTACGCCGAGACGCGTGATCGGCTTCGCATAGTCTTTCGGCAAGATCTCCTTGAAAGGCGTCATCACGTCCCAAGGAGGTTTCGCCATGCTGGGGTTCTATGTTGAGAGCGATTTCACGTTACGCCGGTTGCGGCAGTGCCCGGCGGGCCCGCACCTGGATGGCTTGGCCGATTGGCTGCGCTCGGCGGGCTACCGACAGAGGCCGGCGCAGCTCGCCCTCCGGGGTGCAGCGCACCTCAGTCATTGGGCCACGGCCCGCGGCATTTCAACGGCGCGGTTGGGGGAGGCGACCCTCGACGCGTTCGTCGCTCACCTCTCCACGTGTGGGTGTTCCCACCCCTTTCGGGGTCGGGATTCGTACCACGCACCCGGGGCGCGACACCTCGTCGAGCACTTGCAGGGTAGGGGCGGCGTCGCTCTGATCAGCGCGAAGCCCCAGGAGCTTCCGCCCTTGGCCCGGGGCTTCGCCACCTGGATGCGCCAGCACCGCGGCGTCACGCCGTCCACGCTGGCCCACTACCTGCCCCTGGTGAACGAGTTTCTGAGCGCGCTTGGCGCGGAGGTGGCGCAGTACGACGCCGGCCGGATCCGCGACTTCGTGCTGGCCCGGGCAAGCCGGCACGGCCCCAGCCAGGCCAAGTCGGTGGTGAATGCCGTGCGGATGTTTCTCCGGTTCCTGGCTGCCTACGGTCACTGCCCCGCCGCCCTCATCGCGGCCGTCCCCACGGTCGCGGCGTGGAGGCTGGCGTCCTTGCCGCGCTCCATCGGCGTCGAAGACGTCGACCGGCTGGTTGCCGCCTGCGACCCGACGCACGCCGCCGGCGCCCGCGATCGGGCCGTGATGCTCCTGCTCGCGCGGGTGGCCCTGCGGGCGGGCGATGTCCGCGCCCTGCGGTTCGCTCACATCGACTGGCCGCAGGGACGCTTCCGGGTCATCGGCAAGGGGCGCTGCGAAACGTGGTTGCCGCTGCCCCAGGAAGTCGGCGACGCCATCGTGCACTACGTCGAACATTTCCGCCCGGCGAGCCCTGACGACCACATCTTCCTGACGTGCTATGCCCCGCACAGACCCCTTCCGTCCAGCGGGCCCATTTCCAAGCTGGTCCGGCGGGCCATCCACCGTGCCGGTATTCACACGCCGTCGATGGGTGCGCACCTGCTCCGTCACTCGGCCGCGACCGAGATGCTGCGGCAGGGCGCGTCGCTCGACGTCATTGGTGCCGTCCTGCGCCATCGGTGCATCGAGAGCACGGCCCACTACGCCAAAGTGGACGGGGCCCTGCTGCGTGCGGTCGCTCAACCCTGGCCCGTCGAGGGAGGCGCGCCATGTTGAGCCGCGCCATCGACCGCTACCTGGCGCTCCGTCGGGCCGTCGGCTTCGCGTTGCAGGTCGACGAAGGTCTGCTCCGTGACTTCGCCCGCTTTGCGGCGGCCCGCGGCGAGCATCACGTCACGCAACCGACCGCCCTGGCGTGGGCGGCCCAGGCCCCGTCCCCTAACCAACGCGAACGGCGCCTCGGCATGGTGCGCCGCTTTGCGCACCATGCGCGTGCGGAGGAGCCCGCCCACGCGCTCGTGGCGCGGGACGTGTTTGCGCACCGCCGCCGCCGCCCCCGGCCCTACATCTTTACGCCCAGCGAGGTGCGGCAGTTGCTCGAGGCGACCGCGCGCCTCCGGCCCCGACGCTCCTTGCGGCCCCAGACCTACGCCACGTTCTTCGGGCTGCTGGCCGCCACGGGGTTGCGCGTCTCCGAGGCGATGCGCCTGGTGCTGGACGATATCACCCCCGATGGGTTGGTCATTCGCCAGACCAAGTTTCGCAAGCACCGTCTGGTGCCGGTGCACGCGACCACGAGGGGTGCCCTGCAGCGCTATCTCGATCACCGGCAGGCCCGGGGCGGGGGCGATCCCCATGTCTTCCTCTCCACCCGCGGGCGGCCGCTCACGTATGCCATGGTCAACGGGACATTTCGGTTTCTGCTGCGCGCCCTCACTCCCCGCGAGCCCCCGGCGCACCGGGCCCCGCGGATTCACGATCTCCGCCACTACTTCGCGGTCCGCGCGCTCGAGAGCAGCCCCCCTGACCGTCCCGGGATCGAGCGTCACATGCTGGCACTCTCCACCTATCTCGGACACGCGCACGTGGCCGACACCTACTGGTACCTGCAGGCGACCCCGCACCTCATGACCACCGTCGCGGACGCCTGCGAGGCCTTCCTCCAGGGAGGAGCATCATGACGGATCTCGCGCCCCACATCACCGCCTTCTTGCGCCAGCGCCTGCCGATCGAGCGCCGCGCGAGCCCCCATACCTGCGACACCTACGCCTACGCCTTCCAGTTGCTGTTCGCGTTCGCCAGCCGGAAACTCGCCGTCGCCCCCTCCGCCCTGCCCCTCGAGCATATCGACGCGCCACTCGTGCTCGAATTCCTCGAACACCTCCAGACCGCGCGCGGCAACGGCCCGCGCACCCGGAATGCCCGGCTGACCGCGGTTAAATCGTTCATGCGGTTCGTCGAACATCGTGTGCCCGCTGCGCTCGAGCAGGTCAACCGAATCTTCGCCATCCCCGTTCAGAAGGCCACGCTGCGGTTGGTGCACCACCTCAGCGCCGAGCAGTGCCAAGCCCTCCTCGATGCTCCCGATCCCACGGGACGGCTCGGCATTCGCGACCGCACGATGTTTCACGTGACCGTCAGCGCCGGGCTGCGTGTCTCGGAGTTGGTGGGGCTGCGCCTCGACGATGTGACGTTCGAGTCGCGATACGTGCACCTGCATGTCCGGGGGAAGGGCCGGAAAGATCGGATCATGACCCTCTGGAAGGTGGTGGCGGAATCAGTCCGCTCCTGGCTGGCCGTTCGAGGGGACGCCCCGGTTCCGCAGCTCTTTCTCAATGCCCAGGGACAGCCAATGACCCGTGCCGGCTTCGAGTATGTGCTGCGAAAACACGCAAACACGGCGAGCCACCGGTGCCTGTCCTTGCGGAGCCAGCGGATTTCGCCCCATGTCCTCCGCCACACCTGCGCGCTCAACGTCCTGCAGGCCACGGGCGATGTTCGCAAAGTTGCCTTGTGGCTCGGCCACGAGAGCGTCCAGACGACCGAGGACTACCTGCGAGTGGATGTAACCCAGCGGCTTGGCCTCATCGAGTCCATGACGCCGCCGCAGCTTCGACCCGGGAAGTTCCGTCCGCCGGACAAGCTGATTGCATCCTTGACGGGCTGAAGAATATGCGGAGCCGGTCGAGAGGCCTGAGGCTGCCGAAGCTGGGATCACCCGCGTCAAGGCGGGTGGATTGCCGCCCACTCGGCATATTCCTGCGCTCCGCATATCCCCGCTTATGCTGAGCTCAGCATAAGCGGGGCTTCTGCCC
>JBOGSE010000497.1:0-1504 GCA_050694895.1 bacterium
CCCGCTGGCGCCCCAGCAGTACAAAGTGCAATTCACGGCCAGTGCGTCACTGTACGAGAAGATCCGACAAGCCCAGGCTCTCTTGCGTCACCAGATTCCAGACGGAGATCTCAGTAAAGTCTTCGATCGGACCCTGATGGCGCTGCTTCAGGACCTCACCAAGAAGAAACTCGCCGCCACGGACAGCCCGCGAGTCAGCCGGGGGACCGGTCCCGGCTCGCGACATATCCCGGCTGAGGTCAGGCGCGTGGTCTGGCATCGTGATGAAGGACGCTGTGCGTTTGTGGCCAGCAACGGTCGCCGATGCACCGAGGACGCCTTTGTGGAGTTTCACCACGTCGTGCCGTATTCGACCGGAGGTCCCGCCACGGCCGAGAACATTCAGCTACGGTGCCGTGCCCACAATGGATATGAAACTGAGCAAGCCTTCGGTCGGCAGCCATTACACGTCGTGCGGGAGCCGTGCGCCTCGTACGTGTACGTGACGGGACATGCCTGGCGAAATCGCGTCGGGAGATCAATGTTGGCAACACCGTCCGGACGGAGTTCGAAGGCGCGCCAGATTCTGTGACACACGCTGAGAGGCTGGCGGCCTTTGTCGTGCGGGCGTCTTTCGACGACCTGTCGGAGGCCGCCCGGCAGCAGCTGCGGATCCGCGTGCTCGATTCGCTGGGCTGTGCCATCGGGGCGCTGGAAGGGGAACCCATCCGGATGGTGCGCACGCACGTGGAGGAGTTCGGCGGCGCGCCGCAGTGCACGCTCATCGGCGGGGGGCGCACGGCAGCGGATCGTGCGGCGCTGTACAACGGAGCCCTGGTCCGCTACCTGGACTTTAACGACAGTTACCTCGCGCCGGGTGAGACTTGCCATCCCAGCGACAACGTGGGCGCGGTGCTGGCCGCATCCGAGTACGCCGGCGGCACCGGCCGCCAGTTCCTGACCGCGCTGGCCGTCGCCTACCAGGTGCAGTGCAGGCTGAGTGACGTGGCCCCCGTGCGAAGCAAGGGGTTCGACCATACCACGCAGGGGTCATACGCCGCCGCGAGCGGTGTGGCCAAGGCTCTCGGTCTCGATCAGACGCGTGCCGCAAATGCGATCGCGATCAGCGGGACCGCGTTCAATGCGCTCCGCGTCACCCGCACCGGCGCGCTGTCCCACTGGAAGGGCCTTGCCTACCCCAACACCGGTTTTGGCGCGACCCACGCCACATTTCTCGCTTCCCGCGGGATCACGGGTCCGCCGGAGGTCTTTGAGGGCAACAAGGGGTTCATGGACGCGATCGCCGGCCGTTTCGAGATCGACTGGCTGAAGGAGGATCTCGAGCGGGTGAGACAGACCATTCTCAAGAAGTACAACGCGGAGATCCACTCGCAGTCCACGCTGGAGGCGGTAGTCGACCTCAAACGGGAGCACGGCTTCCGTGTCGAAGACGTGACGCGCGTGGATGTGGAGACCTTCGACGTCGCCTACCACATCATCGGCGGAGGCGAAGAAGGGGACAAGA
>JBOGSE010000498.1:0-1122 GCA_050694895.1 bacterium
GATCACTCTCCCGGCGGTCGTGACGAGCGGCAGGGACGTGGGGCCATATGCAACAGACCACCGATGGCGCCCGGTGTGCGCGTCAATACCCAGCAATCGTACATCTCCCCCGGTGGTCTTCTGCGCCACCACTAGCAGCGCTCCTTGAGCCAAGGTCAGGTCAACGGCAGTGGTCTCGCTCAAGGGAACGTGGCGGACCGGCCGGCCGGTTCTGGCATCAAAGATGACGACAACATGGCGGCTTCCCGCTGCGGCGAGTCCATCGGCAGATAGGGCCACAGCCATCAGGCCTGGATGGCGTGTCCGCCACAGTATGCGATTTGCCTGGAACGCCACCACCTCATCACGCAGCGTACCTACGAGGACGTCCCCGCCGGCGGCAGCCATATCTCTAGTGCTGCCGCCCAACTCCAGGCGGCTTGTTGGATTCCCACCCAGCGAGAGCAGTAGCAATTCATCGCCACTGGCGAAGATCCGGCGGCCAGGAGGAAGAACGCCCACTGCCGGGATGAGACAGCACTGACTGTTGCGATACTCCACGGACCAGAGTTCGCGCGCCGATAGCGCATCTACGAGTGCAACATGGCCGCTCGGCCTACCGGTCGTCTGGTCGAAGCTTACGGAGCCCACCACCGCATTCGCCGTGCCGCTCACAAAGGCGATGTTGATCGGGCCGGGCGAAGTACGCCAAACACTCGATCCGATCGTCGCCGCGGGCAGCGGCACCGGCACGCCAGCGGTCAGGGCCAGCAGGCCTACGACGGTGACAGCCGCGCCGATCGTCCTCCACCGCCCCATAGTCGCATCGTCGGAGAACATACGAATTTACGTATGAATAATATCGGTTCGCCCACCAGCTCGTCAAGTTCGTAGAGCGGTGGGTAGTGGGTGGTAGGTAGTGGGTGGTAGGTAGTGGGTCAATTTGAATACTGAGGCTTCTGACTGAGTTTCCATCGGGCCCGTCGTCGCCACCAACGCCGCAGCGCCACACCCGACCAGACCAGTTCCACGACACCGAACGGCCACGCCCCTTGAAGGAAGCCATAGGCCGAGGCCGCCAAACTGGCCCCGGCAAACGCCAGGACGAACGCGGGGGACCGTTCTTCGAGCGCGTAGAACACC
>JBOGSE010000499.1:0-3527 GCA_050694895.1 bacterium
GTTCCTCTTCCTCGCCTTCGGCTCTCTTCAATTCATCGAAGGGCAGATTATCGGCAAGGCCTGGATGACGCTCCTTGCGCTTCCGGTGGTAGCGTACCTGCGAAGGCGGAACGCTATACATGTCCACGACCGGGCCTGACGACCGCGAGACCATCCGCGTCCTGCTCAGGAAGATCAACGACGCCTGGGTCAAAGGCGATCCGGATGATCTTTCGCAATACTTTCACGAAGACATCGTGATTGTGGCCCCGCGCTTTCAGGGCATCGAGAGAGGTCGAGAGGCGTGTGTGAGGAGCTACAAGGAGTTCACGAGTCAGGCCAGGACACACGAGTACGTTGAGTCGGATGCGGCCATCGAGCAGTGGGACGACACCGCGGTCGCGACCTACCGATACGACATCACCTACGAGATGGATGGCACCGTATACCGCGAGTCCGGCTGGGACGTGTTTGTCTTTCGCCGCGATAACGAGAGATGGCGTGCGGTCTGGCGCACGTTGATTCCTTCAGCCTAGATACTTCATCGTACTCACCCACCCTGACGTAGATCCGCCGTCGAGCCAATGGGGAACGAGCCACCAGAGCACAGACGGCTGCAGGTTCTGATCCGCCAGTTGCCCGGCCGGCTGCCAGAGAAACTCGAGGTGCGGTTCGCGTGACGCCACAGCCGCGGTGCCTGTCACATCCGGGAGATTCGCGGCGAAGACTAGATTCAGTTCATGCCACTGCCCGCCGGCGTTGGTAAAACAGTTCTCGACCGCTCCCAGGAACCGTCCGACGCTGGCGGCTGTCCCGAGCTCCTCTTGAAGCTCGCGGGCGAGCGCTGTCTCGGCCGGCTCACCGAAGTCGACGTGCCCTCCCGGAAGGAATGTGTACGATTCACCCTTCTTGCGAACCAGGAGCAGCCGTCCGTCGGCGGCGACCACCGCGCGGGCAATCAGTTCAATCGACCTGGCCACTCGGAAACCATAGCAGATTTGGCCGAGGGCAGCAAAGCCCCGATGCTCTGGCCGATAGCTAACATGGACGATGCTGCGGAAATGAGGAGCATGCGCGGCCTTGACCTATCGCATCGAGTACTCCCCAGAGGCGGAAGAGCACCTTCGGGTGCTGACCGCTCGCCAGCGAGTGATTGTCACGGATACTATAGACAGGCGATTGGACCGGCGGCCGACCGTCAGGACGAGGAATCGCAGACCAATGCGGCCCAATCCTGTCGCTCCCTGGGAACTCCGCATAGGCTCACTTCGAGTATACTACGACGTGAGCGAGGAGCCCGAACGAGTTGTCTGTATCTTGGCCGTGGGAGTCAAGCGACGCAACCGATTGCGCGTGGGAAAAAGGGTCATCAAACTATGAAGATGTTGGAGATGGCCAAAGCTACAGCCCCCTTGGCCACCTATGCGCGGAAGGTGAGCAGTGGGCCTGTTGTTTTGACGGACGGCGGCAGGCCTGTTGCCGCTCTCGTGTCGCTTAAGGACACAGATTTGGAGACCCTCACCCTGAGCGCAAACCCCCGGTTTCTTGCTCTGATCGCGCGATCGCGCCAGCGCATAAAGTCAGAGGGAGGAATCTCAATCCACGAAATGCGGCGCCGGTTGGGGTTGAGGCGAACTGCCCGCCGGCGATAGCACAGCCGTCTACCGCCGTCCTGCTGCCGATTCCGTCACCATGATCGTTGCCGTGGCTGGTTTCGGCACAGCCGCCCGGGGCGCGACCTTCCAGAATGTCATCAGATGGGCTTCCCAGTTTCCTAGCAACATCCTGGCCCGGCGGCTTTCGGTTGCCCGGGCGTGCTCGACCACCAGGTCGCGCAGGCGCGCCGCATCGTCGACATCGACGCGCGTGATCGTGACCAGCTGCGTGTTGTACCGGTGCGGCAGCGTGCCGGTGTCGTCGTAGACGAACGCCTCGCCGCCCGTCATGCCCGCGCCAAAGTTTCTCCCGACCTCGCCGAGCACGACGACCACCCCGCCGGTCATGTACTCACATCCGTGGTCGCCGAGCCCCTCGACCACCGCGACCGCGCCGCTATTGCGTACCGCAAAGCGCTCCCCGACCCGCCCCGCCGCGAACAGCCGGCCGCCCGTCGCCCCATAGAGCAGCGTGTTGCCGGCGATGACGTGCCGGTGGCTCCGATCCGCGAGCGGTGCCGGGGGCAGAAGCGCGATGACGCCGCCGTGCATGCTCTTCCCGACGTAGTCATTGGCCTCGCCCACCAGCCTCAGGTGCATGCCCGGGAGTAGGAACGCGCCGAAGCTCTGCCCGGCCGCGCCGGTGAAGTGCAGCTGCACCGCACGGTCGGGCAGGCCCGCGTCTCCCCACCCGAACGCGATCGCGCCGGCCAGCCGCGCGCCGACGGTGCGATGGGTGTTGCGGATTCGGAACTGGCGCTCGACGGGTTTCCCTGATTCGATCTCGGACAATAGCGGCAGCAGATGCGTCTCGTCGTACGGCTCGTCCGGACGCTCGTTGCGCTCGACGATGCACCGCCGCGGCACATCGGTGCTGTGCTGGCCGCCGGCTCCCGCCGCAGCCATGGCCAGGATGGCGCCCACATCGAGGTCTGATCGGAGGCCGGTCTTCGGCCGCAACCGCTCCGCGTGCCCGATGATCTCGTCGAGGCCCCGCACTCCGAGCTGCGCGAGCAGGAGGCGGACCTGCTCCGCCAGGCCGATCAGGTAGCCGATGACGTTTTCGGGTGTACCCGGGAATTTGCGGCGCAGATCCTCCCGCTGCGTCGCGATCCCAACCGGACAGGTGTTCAGATGGCACTCACGCGTCATCACGCAGCCTAATGCCACGGCCGCGGCGCTGCCGAATCCGTACTCCTCAGCGCCGAACATGGCGGCGATGACGATATCGCGGGCAACCTTCAACCCGCCATCCACGCGGAGGCGCACCCGTCCGCGCAGATGGCTCATCACCAGGGCCTGCTGGGTCTCGGCCAGGCCGATCTCCCATGGGACGCCCGCGTGCTTGATCGAGTCCAGTGGGGACGCGCCGGTGCCGCCGGTGTGCCCGCTGATCTGGATCGTGTCGGCGAATCCCTTAGCGACACCCGCGGCGATCGTCCCGACACCGGCTTCAGCCACCAGCTTCACGGCCACACGCGCCCGCGGGTGGACGACTTTGAGATCGTAGATCAATTGCGAGAGGTCCTCGATGCTGTAGATGTCGTGATGCGGGGGAGGGGAGATCAGCGTGATGCCGGGCTGCGACCGGCGGATGCGGGCGATCTCCTCGCTGACTTTGTGGCCCGGCAGCTGGCCACCCTCACCGGGCTTGCTGCCCTGCGCCATCTTGATCTCGAGTTCGCTCGCCGACAGCACATAGGACGGAGTCACGCCAAAGCGGGCCGAGGCGATTTGCTTGATCGTGCTGTTCGGCCAGTCGCCGTCGGGGCGGGGCGCATAACGCGCCGGATCCTCGCCACCCTCGCCGCTGTTCGACCGCGCCCCTATCCGGTTGGCGGCGACCGCCAGCGTTTCGTGCGCCTCGCGCGACAGCGCGCCGTGCGACATCGC
>JBOGSE010000500.1:0-3198 GCA_050694895.1 bacterium
TGAGGTCCCGGCGTCTCGTCATCAGCCGCACCAGGCGCTGGTTGACGTACCGGTCCACCTGCTGGAATTTCAGCGACGCGTTCCCCGTGCGGAAGTAGGCTCCCCAGCCACGCAGGACGGGATTGAGATCCCGGATCACCTCCCGGATGTCCTTCATCCCGGCCCTGCGCCGACGGTCGGTCAGCTCCCGGATCCGTCCGCGGATGCGGTTCATCGCCTCGCCCGAAGGCCACCGAAACAGATACGTCCGCCCCGTAAAATGCGAGCGCACGATCCGCAGGGAGCAGCCCAGGAAGACGAATCCCTCCTTGCCGAGCCCAAGCTCGACGATCCGCGCCTTCTCCGGGTGCAGCTCCAGGCCCAGACCCCCCAGAATCTCCCCGATCCGCCGCTGCGCCTCCTCCGCCTGTGCCCGACTCCGGCACAGCACGACGAAGTCGTCCGCGTAGCGCACCA
This sequence comes from bacterium, assembly GCA_050694895.1. Taxonomy (GTDB): domain Bacteria; phylum Sysuimicrobiota; class Sysuimicrobiia; order Sysuimicrobiales; family Humicultoraceae; genus JBQTJP01. Next base: position 457 of record JBOGSE010000500.1, read on the forward strand.
GGATGCCCAGGTGCCGAGACTGCCGCTCCCAGGCCTCATCCAGGACGTCGAGGTAGATGTTGGCCAAGAGCGGCGAGATCACACCTCCCTGCGGACTGCCCAGGTCGGTGCCTCTGACCGCTCCTTCCTCCATCACCCCGGCCCGTAGCCACTGCCGCACCAGCTTCAGCACCCGCCGATCCGAGACCCGCCGTGCCACGAGCTCCAGCAGCCGACCGTGATCCAACCGGTCGAAGAACTGCCGGATGTCCCCGTCCACGACGAAGCGATGGCCACGACCCCCTTGCAGGCGGATCGTCTCCAACGCTCCGGTGGCGCTTCTCTTGGGCCGAAACCCGTACGAGCTGTCCCGGAAGTCGGCCTCGAACAGCGGCTCGAGGATGAGCTTCGTCGCCGCCTGCACCACCCGGTCCCGTACCGTCGGAATGCCCAACGGCCGCTTGTTCCCGTCGCGCTTCGGGATGTCCACGCGCCGCACCGGCTGCGGCCGGTACACCCCCCTCTGGAGTCGCTCTCGGAGCTCCCGAAGAAACTCCTCCACGCCCCCCTGCTCGATCGCCCGAAGGGTCTCCCCATCGACGCCGGCAGCCCCACCATTGCTCCGCACCCGCCTCCATGCCTCCGCCAGGACGTCACCCCGGCAGATCCGGTCGTACAGCGCATGGAAGCGCCGCCCCACGCTCCGCTTGGCAGCCATGTACAGCCGACGCTGGAGTTGTCGGACTTTGTCGATGGGGTCGTTGGACCTTGCGGTCATGCCCTCACCCTTACCTCCAAACCTCGGCGCAACCAACCCAGGGCCCCTTCCCTCCAGCGGCTTTCACCGCTTTCCCAGGTGTCGGGTCGGAGGAGGCGCCCTGGTTGCCCTGGGGCTGGCCTCCGTCCGCCGCCCAAACCGGACGTGCGGTTTTCCCGCATCCGGCTTTCACAGAGACGCCCTCGAGGGGTGCGGGCCGATGGAAGGAATCAGACCGACGAGGTTGACCAAGCCCATCTCGCCGTAGAGCTTGCGGCGCGGCAGTGTCTTCCACCCCGCGCAGCGCCAGCGCTTGTGCCGGTGCGACCAGAGGCGCCGCACCACCCACCGGTCGAGCTGGTTGAAGAGCCTTCGGACGTGGGCGCGCTTGTAGTGCTGCCCCCATCCTCGCAGGAGCGGGTTGAGCTGCTCGATGAGCTCTTCCGTCGGTACTGGCGCCTTCCGCCGCGTCGCGCGACGGACCCGATCCTTGAAGCGCTGGAGCGACTTCTGCGCCGGATACGCATACAACGCGCCCGACCGGGCACCGCTGCGGATCTTGCACGCCGGCAGCCGCAGCCGCCGACCGCGTTTGATCTTGTACCCGAGAAACTCGAACCCGTCTCGAACGTGCACGATCCGGGTCTTCTTCCCATTGATCGTCACCCCAAGGCGCTCCAGGATCTTCGTCGCCACCGCCAAAGCCCCTCGGGCCTCAGCCGCCGACGAGCAGGTCACGACCCAGTCGTCGGCATACCGTGTGAGCCGATACCCCCTGCGGCGCATCTCTCGATCGAAGGCGGTCAAGAGAATGTTGCTCAGCAAGGGGGACACGACTCCACCCTGCGGCGCGCCCCGCTCCGTCGGGAAAAGCTGCCCCTCACCGTACCTGCCAGCCTTGAGCACCGAGCCCAGTAGGCGCAGCACCCGGCCGTCAGAGACGCGTTGGGCGACCAGCGTCAAGAGCTTCTCGTGATCCACGCTCCCGAAGAAGTCCCTCAGGTCCGCGTCCACGATCCACTCCTGGCCGGCCTGGATCTCCCCCCACACTTTGCGTAGCGCGTCGTGCGTGGACCGCCCTCGCCGGTATCCGAAGCTGGCTTCGTCGAATACGGGCTCGAAGATCGGTTCCAGCCGATTCAGCAGCGCCTGCTGACACACCCGGTCGTAGACCGTAGGTATCCCCAGCGTGCGCCACTTGCCCGGCTGCCCCTCCTTCGGGATGCGCTTCTGCCGCACTGGCTGTGCTCGGTAGGTGTCTTGGGAGAGCTCCTCGTGAAGCCTGTCGAGCTGCTCTTCAGCATGCTCGGCGAACTCCTCGATGCTCTGGCCGTCGACTCCTCCGGCACCCCGGTTGGCCTTCACGCGCTCCCAGGCGATCTGCAGGTTCTTGCGCTTGTACACCTTGTCAATCAGAGAGTGGACCTTCCTCTCCCCGCTCGGGTTGATCCAGTCCGCGAGTCTCCTCGGTCGTCGGCGTTCGGGTCTTTCACTCATGGAACTATCCACCTCCGACGCCCTTGCTCATCTCGCTTCCCTTCACTTCCCTACGTCTCCGCCGGCCGCCTTCCCCAGCCCACTCGGCTGCCGCTTGCGCGGTCACTCAGCTTTCGCTGCGCTTCGGGTACTACTCGGCCGTCCGACGTCTCGACGGGCATCCCTTCCCACTTCGCTCTCGCTTATAGGGTCGGTTACCGCGGCGCCACCCGCAGATCCGCCGAGACCTCCCGGGGTCACGCACTGATCTTCCGTACCGTGCCGCCCGCAAACACCTTGGTGCGGTGGGTGGATGAGCACGCCTTCGCCGCCATAGTGCCGGCTCGACCTTGCCCCACCTTGGGCCGACCGGTTCGTCATGGGGGTAACCCCTCGACTACGGCCCGGTACTTCTCCGCAAGCCCTTCGGATCCCACCTCGCGGTGAGCACCCTGCCCTCCGGACACTCCTCAGAGGTGGCTTCAGGTCCGCCTTGGCTGTCTCCAGCTTTCGCCTTCGTGCCCGTTTAG
>JBOGSE010000501.1:0-10376 GCA_050694895.1 bacterium
AGGATGACCTGCGCGTAGGCGACCAGCGCGGTGACGGCGGGGAGGAGTCCCAGGCCCATCACGGGGATGAGCAGGACGAACAGCGCAAGGCTCGGGATCGTGTAGATCACGCCGAGGACGCTGAACAGTGGGCCACGGAGGCGGGGCCTGCGCGCGGCCAGCACGCCAAGCGGCACGGCGATCAGCGCGGCGAGGGCGAGCGAAACACCCGTCATCACCAGGTGCTGCCCGAGCAGGCGCAGGATCACCGCCGGATTTTCCAGCAGGTAGCGCATCAGGACGGCGCCGCGGTGCGGCTCGCGAGCACCGCCCGTCGGATGTCCTCTAAGGTGAGCCGTCCCACAGAGTGCCCACCGTTGCCGAGGAATAGCCCGATCTGCTGGATGACGTACCCGATGCGGCGGCGCAACGCCGGCGCCGGCAGGAACCGCACGTCGGTGCCGGCGACCAGGATGCGGCCGCTGTCCGGCTCGTACAGCCGGTTGATCAGCTTGAGCAGCGTCGTCTTGCCCGACCCCGACGGCCCGAGCACGACCGTCAGGTCGCCGCTTTTCACCGTCAGCGTGCACTCGTCCACGGCCGGGCGCGCGACGCCCGGAAAGCGTTGGCTGACACGCTCGATCTCGATCGCGCTCATCGTCCCCACCACGCGGCGGGGCTAGCGCTTGATGAGGCCCTTCTCCTGCAGGAACGTCTTCGCGACGACCGCGTACTCTTTCTTGCCGGGACCGTCAACCTGCCAGTTCAAACCCGCCATGACGTCATCGGTCAGCAGCGGCGCCAGCTTGTTGAGCGCCCCGGCGACCTTCGGGTTCTTGTCCGCCACATCCGCGCGCACCACCGGGGAGGCCTGGTAGATAGGATAGAAGTTCTTGTCGTCCTTCAGCAGCACGAGCCCCATGCCGTTGATCTGGCCGTCCGTGCCGAAGGCGACGACGACATCCACCTGACCGTTCTTCAGGGCCTCGTAGCGGAGGCTGCCGGTGCCGAGTTGCTTAAACTCCTTGAACTGGAACCCGCCGTAGGCCTTCTGCAGCCCCTTGATCCCGTCCTCACGCTCGGCGAACTCCGCGGGCCCGCCCAGGCGCAGTTCGCCCGCTTTCGCGGAGAGTTCGGAGTAGGTCTTGATCCCATGCTTGTCCGAGACATCCTTGGTCGTCGCGAGCGCCTGCGTATCGTTGAACGGCGCGGGCTCCAGCCAGACCAGGTTGAATTGCTCTTTGTAGCCTTTACGGATAGCTTCCAGGATGGCCTTGGGATCGGCGAGGGGCTTCTGTTTGAGCACGGTCAACAGACCCGTGCTGGTGTATTCGGGGTAGAGATCGATGTCGCCCTTCTGCAACGCGGCGTGCGCCACCGGGGTGCCGCCCAGGTTGAACTTGCGCTCGACCTTGAACCCGGCGTCTTCAAGGAGCAGCGCGTACATCTCGGCGAGGATGAACTCCTCTGTGAAGTCCTTGGAGCCAACTTTCACGGTCACCTGCTGCGCGGCGCGCTGGCCGCAGGCGGCGACCAGAACCGCGACGAGCACAGTCAACACGAAGAAACGGATATTCCTCAAAACTGATCCCTCCTTTGGGGAACCGGCTCGTGGGCCGTCTTCCCGATTCTCCGGCCGGGGCGATTTCCCTACGCCGCGCCGGACAAATGCTCGACCAGCCGCTGCAGGCCGGCCAGCACCGCTTCGGCGCCGAGGGTGAGGATCGCCACAGGGATGGCGCCGACGAGCATGACCGACGGCTCGAACAGGGCGAAGCCGCGGGCGATGAAGTCGCCGAGCCCGCCGCCGCCAATGAATGCGGCCAGCGTCGCGCTCGCGAACACGTCCACGGCCGCGGTGCGGAGACCGGCGAGCACGACCGGCGCGGCAAGCGGCGCCTCGACGCGCCACAGCATCTGCCGCGCATCCATGCCCATGCCGCGCGCCGCCTCCAGGACGCCCGGATCCACGCCGCGGACGCCCGCCTCGGTGTTGATGAGGATCGGCGGGCACGCCAGCACTGTTAGCGCGACCAGCGCCGGCCAAAATCCCAGGCCCAGGTATGGCAAGGCGAGGAACAGGATCGCCAGGCTCGGCACGACCCGAAGTCCGCTGAACAGGCTCAGCATCTGGGGCGCGAGCAACCGGCGCCGGGCTACGTAGACGCCGAGCGGGATGCAGAGCGCACCGCCGATGGCGAGTGCCAGGAGTGACAGACGGATGTGCACGGCCACCGCCTGCCAGAAGGCGGTGGAGTTGGTCACCGCATACTGATAGGCCGCCGCAAGCATCCCGTTGGTCCCGTCACTCTACCGGCCGGCGGGCCACACGGCGGATGTCATCCAGGGTAAGATGCCCGACCGCGCGCCCCTGCTCGTCTGTGACCGTGAGGTCGGCGACGTTTTCGTCGAGCATGACCGACAGCGCTTCCGTGAGGGACGCGTCGCTGCGCACGCCCGGCCCGCGGCTCACCGCCGGCGCCCCGGGCATGGGCGGGCCCTGCCGATCGGGCGCACGCGCCATCACCGTCTCCACGCGCACGAGCTCGAGGCGCTTGAGCGTCCGCCCGGCGCCGACGAACGCGGCGACGAAGTCGCCAGCGGGACGCGCCAGGATCTCGTCCGGCGTGCCGAACTGGACGATCTGGCCGTCCCTGAGGATGCAGAGGTAGTCACCCATCTTGATGGCTTCGTCGATGTCATGAGTGACGAAGAGAATCGTCTTCCTGATCTGGCGCTGGATCTTGAGAAATTCGTCCTGCAAATGCTCGCGCGTGATAGGATCGAGGGCGCCGAACGGCTCGTCCATCAGCATGACGGGCGGATCGGCGGCGAGCGCCCGGGCCACGCCGACGCGCTGGGCCTGGCCGCCCGAGAGCTGGCGCGGATAGCGGTGCCGGTACTCCCCGGAATCCATGCCGACGAGCGCGAGCAGCTCGTCCACGCGCCGGGCGATGCGCGCCTCGTCCCAGCCCAGCAGCCGCGGGACCGTGGCGACGTTTTCGAAGATCGTCAGGTGGAAGAACAGCCCGACCTGCTGGATCACGTAGCCGATGCCTCTCCGCAGCTGGACGGGATCGACCTCGAGGACGTTCTGACCCGTCACTGAGATGATTCCGCTTGTCGGCTCGATCAGGCGGTTCACCATCTTCAAAATGGTCGTCTTGCCGGATCCCGACGGACCGATCAGGACGCAGATCGAGCCCTCGGGCACCGTGAGGCTCAGGTCGCGAACCGCCGGTGAGGCCTGGCCCGGGTAGATCTTCCCGACGCGCTCGAAACGAATCACGGTCGGCTCAGGCGCGCAGGCCGTGTGGAGTGAGCACGCGCTCGACCGCGCCCAGGGCCCAATCGATGCCCACCGCTCCCGCGGCGACCGGGACGGCACCCACGAGCAGCTGGGGAACGTCGTTGAGGGCGATCCCGGCCTGAATGAAGTCGCCCATCCCCCCGCCGCCGATAAACGTGGCCAGGGTCGCACTGGCCACCACCTGCACCGCGGAGGTGCGCAGCCCGGCGAACACCACGGGAACCACGAGCGGCAGCTCGATCTTCCGGAGCAGTTCCCAGGTACCCATGCCCATGCCGCGCGCGGCTTCCACGGCATCCGGGTCCACCTCGGTCACGCCCACGTAAGTGTTGATCAGAATCGGCGGGATGGCAATGAGCGTCAGCGCAACCACGGCAGGCCTGAAGCCGATGCCGAGGATCGGGAGGAGCATGGAGAGGATGGCAAGCGAGGGGATGGTTCGCCCCAGGGCGGCCACGTTCAGGGCAATGAACGCCGCACGCCGGTACCGGGTGAGGAGAATGCCGATCGAGATGCCCAGCGCGGCGGCCGCGGCGACAGCGAGCAGGCTGAGCTCCGCGTGGATCGCCGCATTGCGCCAGAATGTCTCCTGATAGCGGAGCGCATACTCCCAGGCCTGCACGAGAACGGTCACTGTCCCCCAGGCAAGAAAAGAGGGGGCCATCCCCGCAGGGACGCCCCCTCACCCTCCGCGCCTACTTGACCAAGCGGTGCTTCTTGAGGAAGTCGCGGGCCACGTCGCGAGGCTCTTCCTTCTGCCCGTCAACGCGCCAGTTCAACTCGGACTGGTCTGCGTCCGTGAGCAAATCGGTGACCGCGTTAAGAATCGTGACGATCCCCGGATAGTTCCGGGCGATCTCGCGCCGGATGACCGGCGCCACGCGATAGGGCGGCCAGAAGTTCTTGTCGTCCTGCAGCCGGGCGAGCTTCATCGCGCTGATCTGCCCGTCGGTACCGAAGCCATTGACGACGTCCACCTGCTTCTCCCTCAGCGCCTGGTATTTCAGCGCGATGACCATGGGCCGGTACTCTTTGAACTCGATGCCGTAATGCCGCTTGAGTCCGGGCAGCCCGTCGTCGCGGTCCCGCCACTCGGGCCCGGCGCCCAGCACCAGCTGCTTGGAGACCTTGGCCAGGTCGGAGAGCGTCTTCAAGCGGTACCGCTGGGCGGTCTCAGGAAGCAGGGCGAGAATGTAGCCATTGTTCATCTTAGACGGCTTGAGCAGCGTAAGATCGAGCTTGCTCTCGTAAAATTCCTTCACCTGTTTGTAGACCGCGTCGGGATCGGCAGAGAGCGTCCCCTTCACCACCGCGGCGAGAGCGGTGCCGGTGTATTCGGGGTACATGTCGATCTTGCCGCTGACCAGGGCCTGGTGGGCGATCAAAGTCCCGCCGAGGTTGATCGATCGCTCGACCTGGTACCCCCTCGCTTCGAGGGCCTGAGCGTACATCTCGGCGAGAACGAACTGCTCGGTGAAGTTCTTCGAGCCGATCTTGATCGTGAACCTGCCGCCCTGACCGGCGGCTCGCTCGCCGGCCATTCCCACGATCAACAACGTCAGGACCACCGCGATACCCGCCGCGAACCGCTGCCACTTCATGATCGTCCCCCCTTCATGCTGTGCGGCTCCTTACTGACATCCTCGACCCGTCTACTGCGCTATGCCCCGACACCCGCGACTAGCCTCCGTTGAAGGCGCTGCAACCCCCAGTCGGCCAGCACAGCCATCGCAGACGCAATGATAGCACCTGAGGCGATCTTCGGGCCGTTGGTCTGGGCGATCCCCGAGAAGATCAACGAGCCCAGGCCGCCCGCGTTGATGTAGGCGGCCACGGTCCCGATACCGATCGTGGTTACGGTGACCACACGAACCCCGGCCAGGATGACCGGCAGCGCCAGGGGTAGTTCAATGCGGAACAGCACCTGCCGGCGGGTCAGCCCCATGCCGATCGCTGCCTCGACGACCTCACGCGGGACGCCATGGATGCCGGCAACGATATTGCGGATGAGCGCCAGCAGCGAATACCCAACCAGGCCGATCACCGCCGGCACCCTCCCAAGCCCCACGATCGGGATAAGGATCGCGAACAACGCCAGGCTCGGGATCGTGTAGAAGGCCCCGGTGACGGCGAGCACGACGCGATGAACGGCCGCGTTGCGCGCGGCGAAGATCCCGACCGCAAGAGCGATGGCCAGGGCGATTCCGACGGAGATTATTGTGAGGACGACGTGCTGCCAGGTTGCGATCAGGACGAGATCATAGTTACGGAGCACCCACGTCATCGGCCGGCCTCCCAGGGACCGCCATGGCCTCCACGCCAGAGGATGCACCCAGATCTATCGATTCTGCGGGCCGGAAAATTCCCGGAGGAGCCAAGGGCTTGGCGCCGAATGACGCGCACCAAGGTTTCCCAGCTGAAGACAGGCACACCCTCGGAGGAGGAAATTACGATCAGCCGGGAGTTCGACCTGACGGAGAATCTACAGCGACGAACTTTGCGCTCTACCGGAACGCGTACAAGTGGTGGATCGAGTAAGCTTCTGCGCAAGGAAATCAGGTGCATAAGGGGAGGCGACGGGCGATGAGTAGTGAGTCTGAGTTGGAACGGCTGCTGTCCGCGCTCAGCCCAAAGACGAGGCGGCAATTCCTCAAGCAGGCTGCGCTTATGGGCCTCTCCGCCTCGACCGTCCACGCGTTGCTCATCAAGAACCCAATCGTGGTTACGGCCGGACCCAGCCCCAAACGAGGTGGCACGGTCCGGGTGACCGGTCACCAGGAAATCTCCAGCATGAGCCCAGACGACTCTGGCCCGACCGTGCACTGGGTCATCGTCACACAGATCCACAACGCCCTGCTGGAGCTGAACGAAAACTTCGTCATCGAGAGGGTCCTGGCCGAGAGTTACCAGGCGGCCCCCGACGGCTCATCGTACACCTTCAAACTGCGCAGGGGCGTCAAGTTTCACGACGGGCGGGAGTTCACCGCCGAGGACGTCAAGTATACGTACGAGTGGTACCTGAACCCGGCCAACAACGCCGTCAACGCCCTGGCCTTCGAGGGTGTGGACAAAATCGAGACGCCGGACAAATATACCGTCGTCGTCAAGATGAAAACACCCAACGCCACCTTCCTCCGGCGGGGGGCCACGATGTTCATTGTGCCGACGCACTACCATAGCCGAGTCGGTGAAAAGGCGTATAAGACGGCACCGATGGGCACCGGGGCGTTCCGCCTGAAAGAGTGGCGGCCCGCGGAATTCACCACGGTCGAGGCCTTCGACCAGCACTTCCGCGGCCGGCCGAATATCGATATCTTTCGAGAGGACATCGTGCCCGATGGTTCGGTGCGTGCGGTTGCCATGCGGACCGGAACGTCCGACTCTCCGGTCTGGCCGTTGCTCGCCGAAGACAGCCTGGCACTCGAAGCGGATGCCAGGTTCGCCACATACCGCTCGGTCAGTCTCGCGGTCAATCACTTCCCGATCAACAACGAGCATCCGCTGTTCTCGGATAAGCGCGTCCGGCAGGCATTGATGCATGCGATCGACCGCCAGCGGCTGATCGACGACATCTTCAAGGGAACGGCGGTCCTGGCCACGACCAACCTGGCGTCCGCGCTGCACCAGTGGCATAACCCGGGCGTCAAGCAGTACGCGTACTCGCCCGACCGGGCCAGGACGCTGCTGGCGGAGGCCGGCTGGGTGCCCGGCGCCGGCGGGATCCGGGTCAAGAGCGGGCAACGCGCCTCGTTTACCTGCACGGTCATCACCGGCGACCGCGCGCGGCGGCCCGAGGCCGAGGTCGTGCAGCAGGACCTGGCCGCGGTGGGGATCGAGATGCGGATAGTCGAGCGGCCCGTCGCCACGATCCTGGAGCAACTCCCCAAGGGCCAGATGGACGCCTCGCTGTTCAATTGGACCTACGGTGGTGCCGGCGGCGAACCCGATGCGTTGACCACCCTGCATTCCGGACAGCCGCGGAACTTCTCCCGGTTCAAGAGCGCCAAGATGGACGAGCTGTTGGCGGCCGGGATCAAGGAGATCAACGTCAGCAGACGCCGGAGAATCTACAACGAGGTCCAGGCGCTCTTCGCCGAAGAGGTCCCGTTCCTCTACGTCATGTACTGGCACTGGTTCAACATCTTCAGCAAGCGCATCAAGGGCCTGCCCACCTCGATGCAGTCGGCCAACACGATCTTCCGCGACGCACACAAGTGGTGGATCGAGTAAGCGGACTGCGCGGATATGCAATCAGCGGAGGGAGCGGCGTCGGCTGCTCCCTCCTCCAGTCACTGATGAAACCTTCGGCACTCTGAGATGCAACGCTACCTGCTGGTACGCCTGGCGCAAGGCGCGCTCGTCATCTTCCTGGTCAGCGTCGGGACCTTTGCGATGATGCACCTCATCCCGGGTGACCCGATCTCCCTGATGATCGGAGAGGCGCGGATCAGCCAGGAACAGATCGACGCCATACGCGCAAAATGGGGCCTGGATCGCCCGCTGCACGTGCAATACCTCACCTGGATTGGCAACATGGTCCGCGGCGAGTTCGGTCAATCGGTGGTTCGGGTCGGGGTGCCTGTGCGCACCATGATTGCCGAAGCGGCCCAGGTGACGATCACCCTCAATCTTGTCGCGTTTCTCGTGTCAATCGCTCTCGCGATCCCGGCGGGCATCGCAGCAGCCGCCCGACGATACTCTGGATTTGACTACTTCGTGATGGTCAGCACAACCGTCGGAGTGGCATTGCCCAACTTCTGGATCGGGCTCATGCTCATTGTGATCTTCTCGCTCGTGCTCCGCTGGCTCCCGCCCTTCGGTCTGCCGGGCTGGCAGGGCTACGTGTTGCCCGTGGCGGTCATTGTCTCCAGTCAGATGGCGCTGCTGGCGCGGCTGATGCGCTCGTCTACGCTCGACAACATGGGTGAGGACTTCGTGCGGACTGCCCGCGCCAAGGGTGTCCGCGAGCGCGGGGTGGTCATGCATCACGTCGTCCGCAACGCGTTGCTGCCTATTGTCACCGTCATCGGATACCGCCTGGCCTTCATCCTGAGCGGTACGATCATCATCGAGACCGTCTTTGCCCTGCCGGGACTGGGGCAGTTGTTCATCGAATCGGTCAACCGAGTGGACTACCAGGTGGTCCAGGCGATCGTGCTGATGCTCAGCGTCCTAGTGGTGCTGGGGAACCTGGCGACCGATTTAGTCTACGGCTTCATCGACCCACGGATCCGCATCCGGTGATCCCGTGAGCCGCGAAGTGGCCGCCATCGGGACGCGCAGCATCGCCGCCACATCCGTCCCCCGGCGGCGCTCCGAATGGGTGCGCGGATGGCAGCGCTTCAAACGCTACAAACCGGGCCTGATCGGACTCGGCTTTATCGTGGTGCTCATCGTTCTGGCAATCGTTCCCGACCTCTTCGCGCCGCATCCCTACACACAAGTGTTTCGAGGCATGCGCGGCGCCCCGCCCACGTGGTCTCACCCATTGGGATTTGACCACATCGGCCGCGACGTGCTGAGCCGGATCATCTGGGGCGCGCGGGTCGCCCTCATCGTTGGCCTCCTGGCGACGGGCATCGCCGTGATCATCGGGGTAACGGTCGGCGCGGCGGCCGGGTATCTCGGTGGGCGCGTCGATACCGTGCTGTCGCGCCTGGTGGACACCCTGATGGCCTACCCGCTTCTCGTGCTGCTCATCACCCTGGCCGCGGTGCTTGGCCCAAGTCTCGTGACCGTCGTGGTGATCATCGGCCTCACCACCTGGGCGCAGTACGCGCGTGTCGTCCGGGCCGACGTCTTGAGCCTCCGCGAGCGCGACTTCGTGCTGGCCGCCCAGGCCGCCGGCGCCAGCACCGGCCGCATCCTCCGCCGGCATATCGTGCCCAACGTCCTGAGCCCGATCATCGTGATTGCCAGCCTGGGCATCGGCGGCATCATCCTGCTGGAGTCGGCGCTCTCGTTCCTCGGCCTGGGCGCGCAGCCCCCAACGCCGTCGTGGGGCAGCATGCTCTCCGACGGCCGGTCGTTCATTCTAATCTACCCGCAGATCGCCATCGCGCCGGGCGTGATGATCTCGCTGACCGTGCTGGCTTTCAACCTGGTCGGCGATGGGCTGCGCGACGCGCTCGATCCGCGCCAGAAAGACACCCTAATCAACCGATAGCCTGAGGGCGTATATGCCGCGGCGCATCGTCATCACGGCGACCGGCGACTCGCTGATCACGCGGCGCCTGCCCGACTATCCGGACGAACCGTTCCGCCGAATGCTGGAATTGATCCGGTCGGCGGACGTCGCCTTTACCAACATGGAGGTCGTGCTGAGCCGCTATCGAGGCACGCCGGTCGTCGAGAGCGGCGGCATGAACCTCTCGGCCGACCCGGCCGTGGCGAACGACCTGCAGCGCATGGGGTTCAACCTCACGGGCTTCGCCAACAACCATACACTCAACTATGGCGTGGAGGGCTGCCTGGCAACGCTGCAGGCGCTGGAAGAACTCGGGTTTGTCTGCGCCGGCGCCGGACGCCACCTGGCCGAGGCACGGATGCCGGTCTACCTGGAAACATCCGCCGGGCGAATCGGCCTCGTCGCCTGCGCCTCGACCTTTGCGCCCGGACAGCGTGCCGGCGCGCAGCGCGGCGATGTGCAGGGGCGGCCAGGCCTCAATCCCCAGCGCTTCGATACGCTGTACGTGGTGGATGAAGACCACATGGCGGCGATCAGACGCATGGCCGAGGGGACCGGCGCCGAGGCCCTGCGCCAGCGCCGCGTCTGGATGGGCTTCGGCCGGCCACCCAAACGGGAAGGCGAATTCATCTTCGCCGAGCGCTCCTTCATTGTCGGCCAGACCTTTGGCACCAAAACTGAAGCGCATCCGGAGGACCTGGAGGGCAATACCCGCTCGGTGCGGCAGGCGTCGGAGATGGCCAACCTGACGTTGGCGAGCATCCATGCCCACGAGCAAGGGAGCGAACGGTGGGTGCCGGCCGACTTCGTGGTCGAATTTGCCCATGCGTGCATCGATGCCGGAGCCGACATAGTCATCGGGCACGGCCCTCATCTGTTGCGGGGCCTGGAGATCTATAG
>JBOGSE010000502.1:0-1298 GCA_050694895.1 bacterium
GCAGGTCGTCCGCTGCGGCGGTCAGGCCTTCTCGGGCATCTCGCGCAAGGTGCTGCTCAACATTCTCCAACGGCGGTGCGACGAGCTGGGCGTTCGCCTGCGGTTTCGCAGGGAAGTGTCGGGTGCCACCCACTTCCGAGGCGCCGACGTCATCGTCGCCGCGGATGGCCTGAACAGTGTGATTCGGACAGATCACGTGCGAGCGTTCAAGCCAACCCTGGAGGTTGGAACGGCCTGTTACATCTGGCTCGGTGTCCAAAAATGGCTCGACGCCTTCACATTCATTATCCGCGAAAGTCCTCACGGGCTCTTCCAGGTGCACGCGTATCCGTTCGACGGGACGACCGCCACGTTCATCGTCGAGTGCGACGAAGCGACCTGGCGGCGGGCCGGGCTGCATCAGGGCCGCGAGGCCGAGCACCTGGCGTTTTGCGAGCGTCTCTTTGCTCCCGAGCTCGGCGGCAGGCGCTTGATGTCCAACAACTCCCGATGGATCAACTTTGTCACCCTCAAGAACGCGAGGTGGTCCCACCGCAACATCGTGCTCCTCGGCGACGCCGCTCACACCGCCCACTTCTCGATTGGCTCGGGCACCAAGCTCGCGATGGAAGACTCCATCGCGCTGGCCTCCGCCCTGGAGCAGCACCGCGACGTCGAGGCCGCGTTCGACGACTACGAGGCGGAGCGCCGGCCGGCCGTCGAGGCGTTTCAAGAGGCGGCGGCCGAGAGCCGCACGTACTTTGAGAATCTGCGGCGCTACCTGCACCTGGAGCCACCACAGTTCGCGTTCAACCTGCTCACGCGCAGCGGACGCATCTCGTATGACTCCCTTCGGCTGCGCGACCCCTTGTTCGTCGAAGGCATCGACCGATGGTTCGCGGCCGCGTCTCCCGATGGCGCGGCGGCCCCTCACGCGGCCGTGGCGCCACCGCCCTTGCTCGTGCCGCTGACGCTACGTGCGGTGCGTTTACACAATCGTGTGGCCCTCGCGTGCGAACCCGTAGAGGCGGCGATGGATGGCGTGCCCGCCGATGGTCACCGGCACGCGCTGGCCGCCCGTGCGCGCGGTGGCACCAGCCTGGTCATCACCGAACCAATCGCAATCACTTCCGAGGGACGGATCACGCCCGGTGCCGCGGGCATGTATGCTGACATCCACGCCGTCTCATGGAAGGAGATCGTCGCCGCGGCGCGCGCGCACCCCGAGGTGCGATTTGCCGCCGTCCTGAATCATGCCGGTCGGCGCGGCGCCACCCGTCCGCGGGCCGAGGGTCTGGACCGGCCGCTTGCGGCGGGCG
>JBOGSE010000503.1:0-3953 GCA_050694895.1 bacterium
AGGGTCCGTCCGGAATCAGTCGCTCGATCTTATGATGAGTTCGGCGCGATGGTGTAGTTCCATTCGCCGTGGAAGTCGTGGCGAGTGATGTTGAGGGCAGCCATCTCGGCATCGGAGACGGTAATGCCCTTGGGATAACGGTTTTGGTCGATCTCGCAGCGAACGGTGAGGCCGGTCTTGGTGGTGGTCGCAGCGATCAAATCGACGATGACGCGATAGCTGACGAGCGGCTTGGCGCGCCAGTTTTGGCTGATGAAGGAGAAGAGGCGGTGCTCGATCTTGTTCCACTTGCTGGTGCCCGGCGGCAAATGGTGGACGGCGATGGCGATGCCGATCTCGTTGGCGAGCATCTGCACCTCGCGTTTCCACAGGCGCACGCGCGAGCCGTTGCTGCCGCCGCCATCGGCGGTGATCAAGAGCCGTGTCGCTTGCGGATATCGGGCTCGGCCGATCTCCTGCCACCAGCGCCGAATGCTATGGACGGCGAAGGCCGCGGTGTCATGGTCGATCCCGAGATTGACCCAGCCGGAATTCGCGGCGAGATCGTAGACGCCATAGGGCACCGCGCGGCCGAGCTCCTTGATCAGGAAGTCGTGCACCCGGACCTTCTCGGGATCGCCCGCCGGGCGATATTCGCGCCCGCCGTTCTTGAAATCGCCAACCAGCTCCTTCTTCTTCGTATCGACCGAGATCACCGGCTCGTGCTCGACCAGCGCCGCGCTCACCGCCGCATTGATGTGCTGGAACTGCGCGTCCCGATCCGGGTGGCCGTCGCCTTCGCGCGTCTTGCGATTGCCTTGCAGGCTGTAGCCCATGTCATCAAGCAGTTCGCTGACCAGCGTGCGGCCCACCCGATGACCTTGTGCCTGAAGTTCCTGCGCCAGCCGGCGCACGCTCTTGCATGTCCAGCGCAGCGGCGATTGCGGGTCGCCGCGCGCGCTCGGCTCGACCAACGCGCCGAGATCAGTCAACAGCGTCGCATCCTTCGCCACCAACCTCTTGCGGCCACCACCGGGGCGTCGAATGCGACCCAATTCCGGTGGCTCAGGCAACTCTCGCAAGCCGCGCCCGATCGTGCTCGCGGCAATCCCCGTCGCGAGCGACACGGCGGTGATCCCGCCATAGCCCGCGGCCGCCGCCTCAGCCGCCGCAACCACACGCCGACCGCGTTCGTCAAGGAATGGCGCTACCGCCGAAAATCGCTGCCGGATGGCCTCGACATCAATCATCGCCACAAGATATGGTATTCTCACCGTTTTGAGAATCCCACATCTACCGACAGCAAAATCCCGATTCGTTTGTTTACGGACGGGCCCTAAGCCAACTCGGCCTCGAGCCGAAGCCTCGACTTGAAGCGAATAGCGATGGCGTTCAAGAAATGCCATAACATCCGATCGTCAGGGCCGGAGTTTGAGCGGTACATCACCTGTGTGGATTACCTGGCCTTTTCGACGGCCGCGATCAGCTCCTGACCAGCCAGATCGCTGATCTGTTCCCCTCGTTGGCTGCACGCTACACTGGGCGGAGCATTATGAGACAGGCGGTGGAAGGCCCCTCATGGCAAGAACAAGTTGGCGGAGCTATCTCACTTGCGCATGGCTGTGTGCTGTTCTCGCGACAGCGACAGCCGCCGCGTCCACTCCATCCCGCGCTCAGACCGGCCAGATGGACGACAAGTCGGCCTGCGAGGAAGTGAAGACTCACTATCTTGTCGAGCGCGAGCAACTCAATGCGCGGATGGTCACCGACCTTCTGTTCGATGCCGCCGAGCGCGGCTGCACGACGCTGGTCGAGCAGTTCTTGGCCGAGGGCGCCTCGGTCAAGGCCCGCAACCGCATCGGCAACACGGCGCTCATCATCGCCGCGCGAATGGGTCATGCCGATACGGTGGAGCTGCTGCTGGCCCGTGGTTCGGAGATCAACTACGGCAATCTGAATGGCGTGACGCCATTGCTGGCCGCCGCCACGCGCGACCACGTGTCGATCGTGAAGACCCTGCTGGCCGCCGGCGCGGATGCGGCCGCCGCGGACAATCGCGGTGTCACGCCGCTGATTGCCGCCGCCTTCGAGGGCCATATGGCCACCGCGAAGCTCCTGATCGAATCCGGCGTCGATGCGCAACGCGTCGACGAGACCGGCAAAGGCGCGCTCGTCTACGCCGCCGGCCACGGCTCCGCCCCCATGGTCACGCTGCTGCTCGACACCGGTGCCGACGTCAACCGGCGTTACGGGAACGACCTGACCGCCCTGATGTGGGCCGCGGGCCACGCCGACGAGGTCCAGGTCGCCGACGGTGTCGCCACGGTCGAGCTGCTGCTGGCCAAGGGCGCCCACCTCGATCTTGCCGATAACCGCGGCCGCACGGCGCTCATGATCGCCGCCGGGCGCGGCCATTCCGAAATCGTTAAGCTGCTGGTCACCGCCGGCGCCGACCCATCATTGCGCGACAAGGACGGCAAGACCGCCGCCGACCTCGCCGTCGACGATGCCGTGCGGACGGCCTTGGTGCCGTAGGGCCGAGCGCCGCTCGCCTACTACAGACCCGCCAGATAGTGCGAGAGGGCGATCAGGTCGGCGTCGTCGTAGGTCGCGAAAAGGGACGATTTCGCCGGCGCGTTTTGCCGCACCTTGTTCTTGAACTCGATCATCGTCCGCTCGAGATAGGCCGGCTGCTGGCCGGCGACCCTTGGCGTGTCGCTATTGTTGCCGACGTAAGTATCGAGATGACATTCGGAGCAAGTGCCGGCCACCGCCGCCTGCTCGGCCTGGGCGATCTGCGCATCGGTCGCCGCATAGGGGATCTTGGGCCAGGGCTGCGCCGAGAAATGCCTGGCGAGCGCCTGCATCTCCTCGTTGGTCATGTCGGCGACGATGCCGCTCATGATCTCGTTGGCCCGGCGGTCGGCCTTGTAGTCCTTCAGCTGCACGTAAAGATAGTAATAACTCTGCCCCCAAATGATCGGGGTGTCCTTCTCCTGGGGAATGCCGGCCTCGCCGTGGCAGGTCTTGCACAGCTCCAGACGTTCGGTGATATCCTGCGCCACGACGGGCTCAGTCCAGAGGAGACACGACAGGAGAAAGACGATTCGGCGCATGTGCATTCGCTCGGGACAAAAATACGGGGGCGGGCTTCCAGGCCCGCCCCCCAGTTGCATCATGCGCGCGCGGGTGTCAAACCCGCGCCGGCAGTGATATCGCTCATTCCCCGAGCGTGAACGCGATGATGTCGTTGCCGCGTTTGTATTTGAGCTGGGTGTTGCCGCCCGCCGCGACGACGATGTACTGCTGGCCTTCGACCGTGTAGGAGGCCGGCGGCGCATTGACGCCGGCGCCGGCATGGAACTTCCAGAGCACGCTGCCGGTCTCGGCGTCGTAGGCCTTGAAATCGCCGTTGCCCTCGCCGGTGAAGACGAGGCCGCCAGCCGTGGCCAATACGCCGCCGATCATCGGCTGCTCGGTCTTGACCTGCCAGCGGATCTTGCCGGTGTTGTAGTCGACGGCGGTGACATTGCCCCACTGCTCCTCGCCCGGGATCACCTTGAAGGCGCCGCCGAGCCACAGCTTGCCCTCCGGATAGGGCGTGCTCTCGACGTGATAGGTCATGGGCTGGTGCAGATTGATGGCATAGGTAAGGCCGAGGCTCTCGTTCACCGCCATGGGCGACCACTCGACGCCGCCGTTGGCGCCGGGCAGCATGCGCTTGCCTTCCTTGGTCGGCAGCACCCACATGTCCTCCTGCGGCACCATGGCCTCGGAAAAACGGATCAGGCTGCAGTCGTCGCGCTTGTGCGCGTAGACATGGCCGGTCTTGCCGCCGTGCAGGACGCCCGGCACCCTATTGCCGCTGGCATCGGCGACATCGATCAGGATCGGCGGACTGACCGCGTCCAAGTCCCACACGTCGTGGGCGATGTACTGAAAGTGGCAGACGTACTCGCCCGTGTCGAGGTTCA